>DAOVUC010000007.1 GCA_030632765.1 Candidatus Dadabacteria bacterium | reverse complement strand
TACGCCGTATCGGACGAGGCAATGTACCCAAAAACCGAGCATAAGCGACTCTGCGTTGATACCAATGATTAGGTTGGCGGTGGGGGCATTCGTGTACTTGACGCTAACTTCGGTCAGTCCCAACATGGCGTCTTCACTAAACGTCCAGAGGTGCTGACCAATGACTTCTTCGTCAACCTGCTCGATTTGGGCACGACATGGAAGGCGACTTCGGAGGCCGAAGAAGTGTTTGAAGGTCGTGATCGTACGACAGGCGAACTCAGGTGGACCGGTACCCGTATCGATCTCATCTTCGGTTCGAACTCAGAACTCCGAGCTCTCGCTGAAGTCTACGGATGTGAGGATTCTCAAGAGCGGTTTACGCAGGACTTTGTGGCGGCGTGGACTAAGGTGATGAATCTTGACCGCTTCGACCTGGCCTGATTTCAGTTATTAGAAAAAATGGCTACATTTAACCGTGAGAGGGTTCCGGAGAGAGTAGTGCATGCAAAAGGTTCAGGAGCTTTTGGGACACTTCCAATTACAAACGACATAACCCAATATAGTAAAGTGAATGCGCTTTTAGATATGTCATTAGAGGAACTTTTTGATGCAACCTCTGAAGAAGGTTACCAGAATTTCTCTTCTGTAAATAAAGCTGTATAGAATTGATCACAAACTAATAATGAAGCCCTGATGAAAGGGCTTCATTATTCCATCTTAATTTCATCTCTAAACAATTCATATTACAGTATTTTATATACGGTATTGACCCACTCCTAAGAATATGTAACTATTTCATATTGCCTTGGGGTACAAATGAAATTCACATTAAACTGGATTAAAGACTATATCGATTTCGACCTTTCCCCTGAAGAACTATCTGACCGCCTCACTATGGCCGGTCTTGAGGTAGAAGCTGTGGAGTATCAGGGAAAAGGACTTGAGAATATAGTCACGGCAGAGATACTCGATTTAAAACCACATCCAAATGCCGAGAAGCTATCACTTTGCGAGGTTACAGACGGTGAGAGCCGCTATCCCATAGTTTGCGGCGCAACGAATATGAAAGCCGGAGACAAGGTTGCACTCGCCAAAATAGGGGCAGAACTCCCTCCCGGCCCTAAATTCCCTGAGGGACTTAAAATAAAGAAAGCAAAAATCAGGGGTGTAGTTTCAGAGGGCATGCTCTGCACTGAGAATGAGCTCGGACTTGGAGAGGAAAGCGAGGGAATAATAATACTTTCAGAGTCCGCTAATGTAGGTAATACAATTGTAGATGAATTGGGTTTGAACGATGTCGTATTTGAAGTTGGTATCACCCCTAATCGTCCGGATTGCTTGAGCGTTGTTGGTGTTGCAAGGGAAGTTGCCGCATTATTAGGAAAAACAGTCAAACATCCCAACTTAAATGTCACTGAAGAAGGCGAGGATATAAATAACAGTACGAAAGTAGAGTTACTTGATCCAGAGAAATGTCCCAGATATTCATGCAGAGTTATTAAAAACGTAAAAATCGGCCCATCCCCAAGCTGGCTCAAAACAAAATTGGAGTCCTGCGGCATCAGGTCTATAAATAATGTTGTTGATGTTACTAATTTCGTTCTTTTAGAGCTTGGACAGCCACTTCACACCTTTGATTATGATCTTCTTGAAGAAAAGAAAATTATAGTTAGGGCCGCGAAAGACGGGGAAATAATTAAGACCTTAGATGAAGTTGAAAGAAAACTTACAGAAAACGATTTACTTATTTGTGACGGGAAAAGACCCATTGCTCTTGCCGGAGTAATGGGAGGATCAAACACAGAAGTTTCTCAACAAACAAAAAACGTGCTTCTAGAAAGCGCTTACTTTGACCCCATTACCATTAGAAAAACTTCTAAGGCAACAGGGCTCAGATCAGAGTCTTCGTACCGCTTTGAAAGGGGCGTTGACCCAAACAAAGTAGTCAATGCGCTCAATAGAGCAGCTGAGCTTATAAGAGAACTGGCTGAGGGTGAAATGGCGGCAGGGGCGATTGATGAATACCCAACCCCCATTAAACCAAGGCATGTAAAACTCTCCTTGGACCGCGCAAACAGAGTACTTGGGACCGAAATTAGTAGCGAAGAAATAATCAAATTGGCCCAAGGGCTCGAGTTTGAAAACCTGGGCTCAAAAGAGGGTGAATTCACATTTCGTATCCCAACCTTTAGAGTGGATATAACAAGGGAGATCGATTTAATTGAAGAAGTGGCGAGACTTTATGGATACGACAATATCCCCACCACTCTTCCGGCTGTCACAATGAAGTCGGATACAATGAATATACATAAATTCGCTCAAAATAAACTAAAAGAGATACTCATATCGAGCGGGTTTTACGAAGTAATTAATTACAGCTTTGAAGATCACGAGCTACTTAATCTCTTTAACAAAACCGACATGCTTAAGATATTGAACCCTTTGACAACAGAAAGCTCCGTTATGAGAACAAGCCTTGTGCCCGGGCTTGTAAAGAACGCGATTTTAAATTTAAACCACCAGGGGCAAGATTTAAGACTCTTTGAAATCGGCAAAGTTTATATTCCAAAAGACAATAGCGAATTACCTAACGAAATTACAAGAATAGCCGCGACGGCAACCGGAAAGAGAACGCCGGAGTTCTGGGGCAAGGAGGAATTTGATTTCTTTGATTTTAAAAGCATCTTGGAAAAGGGTTTTCAATCCCTGCAGATATCTGACGATGTTAAGTTTCAGGATGCTCGAGAAATCGGATTTCTTCACCCCGGAAAATCGGCGAAGTTAGTGATCGACGACGTAGAGATTGGATACATGGGGGAGCTTCACCCGAACTTGAGCGAAAAACTCGAGGTTTCTAAGAATCTATATGTACTGGAAATTGATTTAGACAAGACCGCGGCGTTTTCAAAAGAAAAGATCAAAAGGTTCAATCCGCTTCCCAAATTCCCGTCTGTACGAAGGGATATAGCTTTAATTGTTGATGAATCGACACCAGTGGGTGGAATATTGGAAGAGATAGAAAAGATGGAGTCTGCTTTAATAGAGGATGCAGCCATCTTTGACGTGTTTACCGGAAGTCCTGTAGAAGAGGGGCAAAAGAGCGTTGCGGTATCGCTGCATTTAAGAGCGGCGGACAAAACTTTAACCGAAGAAGAGATAAACAAGGTGCAGGAAAAAACGCTGAAAAAACTTGGTTTGGCTCTCGGAGCAGAATTACGTACAATATAAAAGATAAAAGCGAGGTAAAGCGATGACGAAAAAAGAACTGGCTGATGTGATTCACACAAAAATAGGTTTATCAAAAAGGGAGTCGGCTGAGATAGTTGAATTCTTTTTTGATGTTACCAAAGAGAGGTTAGCTAAAGGTGAGGGAATCAAACTTCCTAGATTCGGCAGCTTTAGAGTACAAAACCGCAAAGCCAGGAAGGGAAGAAATCCTGCAACCGGCGATACTATTGAAATCGCAGAGAGAAAAGCTGTTGTTTTTAAACCAAGCAGGTTCCTCCGCGATTCTATCGATAAACAAACTGCTTAATGCATGAAACAATTCTATAGTTTCTTCAGAAACAACATACTTGCCGGCGTACTAGTTACAGTACCTTTTGCGCTTACCATATTTGTATTATTCAAGCTGGGAAGCTGGATAATAGGACTTGTAAGCGCTGCCCCAAATAGATTTATAGGTAGCCTTCTTGATCAACTTAACCCGTTAGTTTCTCAAACAATTATATTCGCAATCGGACTAGTAGGGACATTGCTGATTGTTCTTATTGTCGGAGCTATAGCAAAAAATTTCTTAGGCCGAAAGCTCGTTGGATTTGGGGAGTACCTAATCATCAAAATTCCCTTAGCCAGAACTATTTATATTGCGACAAAACAAGTAATTGAGACACTCTTCATGGGCACGGGCATGAGAAACCTAAAGAGGGTCGCAATGTTCGAGTATCCCCGGAAGGGAATTTATTCAATCGGATTTGTAACAAGCACGATAGAGGATGGAAAGCACCACAACCGATCGGGCAGAAAACTGGTGAGCATTTTTGTACCTACCACTCCCAACCCTACCAGCGGGTATTATATTATGCTTCCGGAAGAGGATATAAAAGAGTTATCAATCTCGGTAGAGGATGCGTTCAGAATAATAATGTCCGCGGGTCTCGCCACAAACAATATAGAAGATGCTGGCCAGGGTAAAAAAGACACTTAAAAAATATAATATGCTCACCCAAGGTGAGAAAGTAGTACTCGGTGTTTCAGGAGGCGCGGACTCAATAGCTATGCTCTACGCCTTAAATGAATTAATCGACTACGGACTTGAGCTAATTGTCGCTCACCTAAATCATGGCATTAGAGAAGAAGAGGCAAAAAGGGACTCGGACTTTGTAAAAGAAACCGCAAAGTCGCTCGGACTTACATTCGTATACGGAGAGGTTGATACATTAAAGTTTAAAGAAGAATCAGCGCTCTCCCTTGAAGATGCGGCGAGGACTCTAAGGTATAAATTTTTCAATCAGGTACTGAATAAGCACTATGCGACAAAGATAGCCACGGCTCATACTATGGATGACCAGGCGGAGACTGTCTTAATGAGACTCTTAAGGGGGAGCGGATCAAAGGGGCTATCCGGTATCCCGCCCGTCTCAAACTCCATTGTGAGACCTCTGATTGACACCTCTCGCTCAGAGGTTGAAGAGTATCTCAGATCTAAAAAAGTAGAGTGGGTAGAGGACACAACTAATGAATCAAAGGAATTTTTGAGGAACAGAGTGAGACACGACCTCTTAGTTGAGCTTGAGTCCTACAACCCTCAGATAAAAGAGACACTGTCACGAACAGCTGATATTTTAAGGGCAGAAGAGGAGTTTATTTCCAAAGAAGCTCTTAAACATTTCGGTGATATATTCAGCCCAAACAAATCAGAATTGATCGGGGATTTAAAACATTATAGAAACATTGATAAATCTTTAAGGTTTTCGTTACTTAGACTTGCAATAGAAAAAATTACCGGCAGTCTGAAAAACATATCCTCAATCCACATCGTTTCCGCCGATGATTTTTTATTATCTGACGCGGCTTCGGGCGAGGTCGAGCTTCCCCAGGGAACTGTGATGGTTAAGGGTTACGATATTTTTCTGGTCACTAAGAAGTCCGAGCTTGAGCGCGAGTTTTCTTACACTATCCAAACAGTGGGAAAATGGAGTTTCCCTGAGTTCGAGGTTGAGCTATCAATTCTTAAAACAGATACCCTCGATGAAAATGATGAGAGCGTGGCATATTTTGATCCTGAAACGGTAAAATTCCCGCTACAAGTTAGAAATTTTAATCCGGGGGATAGGTTCTCCCCGCTTGGAATGACGACTTCTAAAAAACTCCAAGACTATTTTACAGATATAAAGCTGCCTCAATTCCTAAGATCTAGAGTCCCGATTTTCATTTGCAGCGGTGAGATTATGTGGCTTGGCGGTATACGCTTAGATAATAGATTCAAAATTACAGACAAAAATAAAGAAGTATTAATGATCAAGTTGATCAGGCCAAGATGGCTTTAGGACCTTTTCTCATTGCAACTCTTCAAAGCCAAATATGCAGATCCTAAAATCCCAGCATCATCTCTAAGAATACCCCTTTGGATTTTAGCCCTCTTCATAGGAGCGCGGAAGGCTCTTCTGTGAGCCTCTTTATAAGTGGTTTCTATGAACAAATCCCAGGCGTTTGACACGCCGCCGCCAATAACAACCATCTCTACATTTAACAGATTAACAAGACTTGCTATTGCGATCCCTAAAGCCTTTCCAACCTCTTGCCAAATACCGAGTGAAAAGCTGTCCCCGGCACCAGCGGCCTCCATGACGATTTTGGGTATATCTTTGATATGTACATTCTCTGTAGTTTCTCTCAAGGCTGTATTTAACTTCTTGTCTTCAAGTCCCTCTTTTACCATCCTTCTAATCGCTGTAGCTGAAGCATAGCTCTCAAGACAGCCATAATTCCCGCAGTTACACCGGGCTCCATCAGGATAGATCGTAATGTGGCCTATCTCTCCTGCCATACCGTAGGCCCCAGTCCAAAGCTTGTCGTCTAAAACAATCCCTCCTCCCACCCCTGTACCCATAGTGAGCATTATCATAGAATTTACGTCTTTAGCCGCCCCCATCCACCACTCACCCACTGCTGCGCTATTTGCGTCGTTCTCTATTGCTACGTTTAAAGCTGATCCCAGCTTTTCGTTGAGCACCGATCTCAAGGGATAGTCATTAACATTCAAGATATTCGGGGCTTGGGTAATTATCCCTTCTTTAGAATCTAGAATTCCCGGAATCCCTACTCCTATATTGGTTACTTTTTCTCCTTTACTAATATCTGAAATAAAATTAGTTAAATTATCGATGAGTTTATCTATTCCTTGATCAGCCTCGGACAAAATTTTCATCCTTTTGAGTATATTCCCCTGGCTATCTACAAGAGCACCTCTTAGATTAGTGCCTCCAATATCTATTCCGATTACTTTATCACCCATATTTATTCCTTTTTCATGTTATAATTTCCTTCTCAATAAATATTACTAAGTGCCGGAATACTAAACAATAATATTAGAATATGCCAATTAAAGATAAAACACTCTGTTTCGAAAGTTCGCTAAACTCAAACGAAGAGATGTATGGAACCGCTCCAAGGGTAGATGTCTGGTTCATGCTCGAGTACAGGGGACATTGGTCGGGGAGCGCATTTAAAGACAGCAAAATACCAAAAGCTGTAAAATCTCATCTTAATAAAGAGCTTAAAACTGCAAAGAATTCACGTCTACAACTTATTAAGAAACAAAAAAATCCAGAGAACGATCTCAAGTTTTATGTAGCGTTATCCGATGAAAATAGTCCTAGATTATACAAGTTCAAATTTAGCAATTATGAAGATTTGCTGTCGCTCAAAATCAAAAAAATTCTAAAATCTGATAAACACCTGACCCAAGAAAAAATATATATGATCTGCACTAACGGTGAGTATGACACATGCTGTGGCAAGTTTGGGATGCCAGTTTATCTTGATCTAGCCAAGGGCAGATATGGGCCCCAGACTTGGGAAGCTAATCATATTGGCGGGCATAGGTTCGCTTCAACCTTTGTTTGCCTTCCACATGGTTTGGTATATGGTCGCATTAGAGAAGGCAAGGTCGCTGAAGGGTTAATTAAACAATATGAAAGAGGGGAAGTTAATATTTCAAGCTACAGGGGACGCTCATGTCATAGTGGCGAAGTGCAAGCGGCTGAATACCATTTGAGGAAAGAAACAGGGATTACGGAAATTTCAGAGTTTATCTTCAAAAGCTCGAAAAAAAGCGATAAGAAACGTAATATCAAATTTCTAGCACAATCTGATGAGACTATGCATAAAGTCAAACTGAGACAAGATAAAAAATCAATTAAAATTATTAAAAGCTGCGGGGATAAAAGCTCATTTATACCGCAGTTTAGACTGCTCGATTACAAAAAAAGTTAAATTAAATTTTTATTGATTATTCTCATTTCATGTTATTACCATAAGTATCGAGATAAAATACTTGGTCCGGGTCTTTCCTATATTTCCCTCCACCAGCTAAATTATCATTAAAATATCCGAACGGAAGTACCGTCAAAATATTGAGGTTCTCAGGAATATTCAAGAAATCCATAAGACCTTTCTTTTCAAGTCTACCTATCCAGCATGTGCCAAGTTTGTTACTCCATGCCGTTAAAGCCATATTCTGAACTGCTCTGGTGCTGTCTATCTCATGCCATTTAGA
Source organism: Candidatus Dadabacteria bacterium (assembly GCA_030632765.1). GTDB lineage: Bacteria > Desulfobacterota_D > UBA1144 > Nemesobacterales > UBA2774 > CR02bin9. The sequence goes on along the minus strand of DAOVUC010000007.1, from coordinate 7,915 downwards.
AGAAGGATCGGTGACAACAACTACTGCAAAATCAACCTGAGATATAAAACCACCGCTTAGGCAATATTTTTTCATATCGCTTAACCTAGATTTATCTCTTACCAGAATAAATTGCCAGGGCTGATCGTTATGAGCACTCGGCGCAAGCCTCCCAGCCTCGAGCACTTCCATAATAATCTCATCAGGCACTTCTTTTTTTATGTAACTTCTTATAGAACTTAAAGTAGAAACACATTTAAATACTTCCATACTTTTCTCCCTGAAAATGTTCTTTAGCTATATAAATTCATATCGTTAAAAAAAGGACATTGAGTATTGTCAAAAAGTCTCTATACTTACGTCTCTAATTATGACTTCCAAAAACGAAAATATACAAGCAATTAAGATAAAAGATTGTGCGATTTTGAACATTGCAACAGGAATGCGCGCAAAAAATCTTATAGAGCTAAGGGATCTGCTGCTGACTATTCACCCTGAATCTATCTACTATCATTTTTGGGCTAAAAAGCTTCGCCCGGGCTTTGAGGAACCTGAATACTATAACGATTTTGCAACCTGGGCTGCCAACAATCTTCACGATAATAAGCTGGCAGAGCGCCTTGGTCTAATAAATCCTGGAATGTTTTCCAATATAGAAGAGATCAGATCAAAATTAATAGATGTTGCAAATTTAAGCTTGGAAGAAAGCAAATCAGCCATAAATACAAAAGAAGGTGAGCAATTCCAATTCACTCGCTCTGATATTGTATTATTTGATTCTAATTGTATGATATCTAACCCCGAGGAACTCACAGAAATATTTCCGACACTGTCATTGGGAAGCATATATTTTCATTTCATTTATACCAAGAATAAATCAGAGGATATATCTTCTTGGCTTTCACTGTTTGGTGACGAATATAAAGGGTTAATTCAGCAAATCTCTAAATTGGATCCTTACTTTTTTACACTCTCAGAAATACGCATAAAAGTTTCTCAAATATTTAAGGATTATTTCAAAGGAGTCCCAAAGTGAGTGATTTACTAGAGGCTTATGCTAGAGTTGCCGGACAAGATGCAGTAGACCAATTGCAACAACTCTCTGCTCCAATGAAGGGGGCTAAATTCGTACATGTAAACTCCACTCGCGTTGGAGGAGGAGTGGCTGAGATACTTATGAAAATGGTGCCTCTTATGAACGAGCTCGGTATAGATACAAGCTGGGAAGTTATCACAGGGGAAGATAAATTCTATCAATGCACTAAAAGTATGCATAACGCACTTCAGGGAGACCAGGTACATATTTCGGAGGATTTACTAAAAGCGTATGAGGAAACTAATTCAAGAAACGCTGATCTACTACGTCCAGCATTAGAGAATGCAGACTATGTCATCATACATGACCCTCAGCCGGCCCCTTTGCTAAAACTCTGTCCTAACAGGAAAGGAAAGTGGGTTTGGCGCTGCCACATTGATGCAAGCAACCCTCATCCCCCGGTATGGAATTATTTGAGTGGGTACGTGCAAGATTACGACGCGAGCTTTTTTTCACTTGCTGATTTTGCCCAACAACTCCCTCATACTCAGTATCTCATTCCTCCAAGCATCGATCCGCTGAGTGATAAGAACATGGAACTTAGTCAAGCCGAAATTGATTCAACTTATGAAGAGTTTAATTTAGATCCCAAAAGACCAATTATGCTTCAAGTTTCAAGATATGATCGATTTAAAGACCCGTTGGGTGTAATAGAGGCATACAAACTAACGAAGCAATCTATACCCGAAATACAATTGGTTCTAGCGGGAGGGGGAGCAACGGACGATCCTGAAGGGGAAGAAGTCCTCAAAGAAGTAAGGGGCTCGGCGGGGAAAGATACGGATATACACATACTACTGTTACCATCTGATGCACATAAAACGATCAATGCACTACAGAGGGTATCAGACATTGTACTCCAAAAATCATTAAAAGAAGGGTTTGGCCTTACAGTAACTGAGGCTATGTGGAAAGGGAAACCGGTAATAGGGGGCAACACGGGCGGAATTCGCCTCCAGATAATAAACCACCATACAGGCTTTCTTGTCGACTCACCACAAGGCGCTGCGCTGCGTATACAACAGCTTCTACAAGACCCTGAAAAACTTAGAGAAATGGGGATACAAGCAAAAGAGTACGTCCGTGAGAACTTCCTTAATACCCGGCACCTAAGAGAAATCCTTAGCTTATTTACCGCTCTCGACAACAAATCCAAAAACATAATTAAACCAAGCTAATTATAATCTTTAGGTATGCTAAGTAAAAAGATATTGCATACTCGGAGAAATGAAACTTGAGAAAATCTGTCAAAATAGGGGACTTAGCTCCAAACTTTAGACTATTATCTCAAACCGGACAAACTGTAGAGCTTAAGGATTTTATAGGCGTAAGTCCCGTTGTTTTATTTTTCTATCCGAAAGACAATACTACTCTCTGCACAAAAGAGGTATGTCACTTTAGAGATAATTTCGAGAAATTAAAGAAGATTAGTAATGCAGAAGTTATTGGAATAAGTTCAGATTCCGTAGATTCTCATAAACAATTCTCAGAGGCAAATAATCTGCCTTTTATGCTATTAAGCGATCCGGATGAGGAAGTTAGAGAACTATATGGAGTGCCAAAGACCTTCGGCATAATACCGGGAAGGGTTACATACGTTATAGATAAACAAGGAGTCATCCGGCACATATTCTCCTCTCAACTAAACTACAAAAGACATGTGAATGAGGCCCTCTCGGCTTTAAAATCAATCTAGAGAGTCACAAATTTGGTTTTTCCTTATCCATTTTTCAAAGATAGAAACATTTTTTTTATCCAATTCACTTATATATACTCTTCGGGCATGATAAAGTTTCAATAGACAAAATTGCTATCATCTGGAAAAGCTTGGTAATATATTGGTATAAACAGGAGAGATAAATTGATAAAGAAACTTTGGGCCGGAAGATTTAAAAAAGGAACTCATAAAGTGGCGGAAAAATTTTCGGCTTCTATAGACTTCGATCAAAGATTATACAAAGAGGATATTGAAGGCAGTATTGCTCATGCAACAATGCTTGCTAACGAAGGGATTATCTTAAAAAAAGAAGCTGACAAGATAATAAAAGGCCTCAAACAAATAGAAAAAGAGATCAAAGCAGGGAAGTTCCCATTCAGAGAAGAGTTTGAGGATATTCATCTTAATATTGAGAAACGATTAATTGAGAGGATTGGAGACGTTGGGGGCAAAATTCATACAGCCAGGAGCAGGAACGATCAGATCGCGCTTGATATGCGTCTTTACCTTAGAGGGGAAATAGTGCAAATCATAACTCTCATCGAGGCAATTTCAGGGTGTCTTGTCGAATTATCGGATGACAACATCGATGCGGTCATACCTCTATACACTCACATACAAAGGGGACAGCCCGTATTACTATCGCACCAACTGATGGCGTTTTATGAAATGTTTAAACGTGATAGAGCAAGGTACATAGACTGTATGAAAAGGGTAAATGTCATGCCTCTTGGGGCTGGGGCCGGAGCAGGCACAACTTTTCCTATTAACAGAAAACTTGTAGCTAAGCTATTAAACTTTCCGGAAGTTACAAACAATAGTATAGACACGGTTAGCGATAGAGACTTTATAATAGAGTTTATCTCTTCATCTGCTACCTTGATGATGCACCTCAGCAGAATATCAGAAGAATTTGTCCTTTGGTCAACAAAGGAATTTGATTTTGTGGATCTGGGGGACGAGTTTACTACCGGATCAAGCATAATGCCCCAGAAAAGAAACCCGGATATGGCAGAGCTTATTCGCGGGAAAACAGGAAGGGTTTATGGCAATCAAGTTACGATTCTAACAATCATGAAAGGTCTGCCGTTTTCATACAACAGAGATATGCAGGAAGATAAAGAACCCATGTTTGATACGGTAGACACTGTGAAGTCATGCCTTGAAGTGCTTTCGGAAATGTTACTGGTGATAGAGTTTAAACATGTGAATATGAAAAAGGCACTTGATGAAGGATTTATCACCGCTACTGATGTTGCCGATTATCTGAGTAGAAAGGGAATGCCTTTTAGGCAGTCACACGAAGTTACAGGGAAAATTGTTAGCTACGCAGAAGAAAAGGGAAGAGAGCTTATAAATCTTCATATTTCTGAATTCCAGAAGTTCTCAAACCTTTTTGAAGAAGACCTCTATGACTTTATTACTCTGGACGGATCCATTGAGAGCAGGAAATCTTACGGCGGCACAGCAAAGAAAAACGTAGTTAAAATGATTAAATCCGCTAAGAAAGAAATTGCCGATTGGTAATAGATTATCCCAAATATCTTGTTGATGTGAATGCAGCTAACTTGCTAATATTATTAGCTATTATGAGCGCAACTGCTCTTTCCTGACTAAACAATAAAGGGAGCAGAAGCTCCCTTAACTTATAGTCCAATTATATGGGGCGTCTCATGGAGGATTTGACAATGTCTACATCAAATCTTGTATCTTCATTGATAATGGGGGCAAGTAAGCGTAGTCTGAAAATGTGAGTTTATGGGTTTTCCTCACAACGTTCTTCAAACTCAGTGCACATTCCGTAACCGTCTCTTTTAACACATACCTTATTACAATCTTTTTCGCTTTCGGTTTGATCTGTTATTGAATCCGATTGTTGTAGTGTTCCTTCGCCCTTATTTTCTTCAGAAATCGCTAACCCCGTAGAGATATAAAAAATTAGGCTCAATATTAAAAAATATTTTTTCATTTCTTTATCCTCAAGTAGTTCTTATGCTTTCTATCTATCAGTATTGACCTGCCCTCCTATATATAGGGTTTCCTCTCTAAAAAATAACTTAACTTATGGACCTATTATAGGGGGGCAGGTCAATGTCGATCCAGAGAGTTTTTATTGTATCTTGAATACTTCAATATTGAATGATCAATTATCCTTTAATTGGCTTTTTTCCTAATACTAGAAAGAAGGGATATAAAATAGTGGTATTGCGAGCCGATCGTAAAGACGATCAGAACCAGGATATTTATAGAAACATTCTTTAAGTTTATAGAGTACTTTTTTTAGATATACTCATTAAACAGTCTGTTTTTGAGGAGGCCGAAGAATGCCTGAAATGACCAAAGAGGAATATAAGGAGTTTCTCCTTCAGGGAACAAAAACCGGAAAGCTTGCCACTGTAAGAGAAGACGGACGTCCGCATGTAGTTCCTATATGGTACGGCCTCGACGGAGATAATCTAGTATTTACAACGGGCGAGTCATCCATAAAAGCAAAGAATATGAAACGCGATCCGAGAGTAAGCATAAGCATTGATGATCAAACCCCGCCTTATTCCTTCGTTACTATTGAGGGCACAATATCTTTCTCCAAAGACCCTGAAGAAATGCTATATTGGGCAACACGCATAGGAGGAAGGTATATGGGAGAGGACAAGGCTGAAGCCTTTGGGAAACGAAATGCATCGGAAGGAGAAGTGTTGGTTACTGTAAAGCCGGTAAAAATAATAGCATTTAAAGATGTTACAGCGTGGTAAAGCAATAGGCTATGGGACTACTTGTTGAAGGCAAATGGCAGGATAAATGGTACGACACCAAATCCACAGGCGGGCGCTTTGTCAGGGGTAAAAGTCAATTCAGAGACTGGATTACCGCTGACGGGTCCTCCGGATTCAAAGCGGAACCTGACCGTTACCATCTATATATTTCTTGCCTGCCCGTGGGCGCACCGTACCCTTATCTTTAGAAAGCTAAAGAAGCTAGAGGAGGTAATCTCACTCTCAATCGTAGACCCCCTAATGCAGGAGAACGGATGGGAGTTTACAGAGTATGCGGGTTCAATACCTGATACCCTAAACGGGTCTCGATATTTACACCAAATCTATACAGCAGCTAAAGAAGACTACACTGGGCGAGTTACGGTCCCGGTTCTTTGGGACAAAGAGAAGAAAACAATCGTTAATAACGAATCTTCAGAAATTATACGTATGCTGAACTCTGAATTTAATGAATTCGGAGATCCCTCACTTAACTTTTATCCTCAGGAATTAAGAGATGAAATTGATAGAATAAATGCCGTCGTATATGCCAATATTAATAACGGTGTATATAAATGCGGCTTTGCAACGAAGCAAGATGCCTACGAAGAGGCTTTCAACAATTTATTTGGCACACTTGATCAGATTGAAAACTTGCTCTCCGAGCACAGGTATCTTGTAGGTGATAAAATGACTGAGGCCGATTGGCGCCTTTTTACGACACTTCTCAGGTTTGATTCTGTTTATTACACTCATTTTAAATGCAACTTATGTAGAAATGAAGAATATCCGAATTTGTCCAATTACTTAAGAGAACTCTATCAATTCCCAGGTGTTCAAGAAACTGTAAACTTCAAACATATTAAGGAGCATTACTTTAAAAGTCACAAAACTATTAATCCTACGGGCATTGTCCCTATAGGACCTGAGCTTGATTTATCTACACCCCATAACAGGTCATAAACTAATAATTAAATTGTCCTTACAGAAATTCACTATTGCACATATTGAAGTTTGTAATGATAATTAACTCTAATGGCGATATTGGATTTCCCTCTGATTTTCGCACATTATAAACATGTTCGCTTTTGGAATTATAGGAGGAAGGAATGAAGTTCCATTCCGAGAGACCCTTTAAACCCTCAGGAATAAGTAGGATATTTTCACGACTCACATCAGCTCAAAAAGGGAGCTCGATGGTATTGTTATGGGCTCTTTTTGTAGGGTCTTTAACGGGTTTTATGGGAGGGCTTTTTCAAATTGCTCTTGCCCAGATAGCAACATTAAAGGGCATGTTTATGAATTTCCTTGAGGCAACGCCTGGCCTCCCTCTAATCGGATCCATAGTTCTCTCCGGAATTATGGTCTTTTTAGCCTTTTTACTGGTTCGAAAGCTGGCTCCTGAAACCGGGGGAAGCGGGGTACAGGAAATTGAAGGCGCTTTAGATGATGTAAGGCCCTTAAGATGGAAAAGGGTTATACCTATCAAATTCTTTGGTGGTTTGCTGTCTCTTGGAAGCGGCATGGTATTGGGACGTGAAGGACCTACGATTCAAGTTGGCGGAAACATCGGGAAGATGATATCCGATCTATTTCGAGCAAACAAACAAGATACCCATGCTCTTGTTGCGGCAGGAGCCGGGGGTGGGCTTTCGGCAGCTTTTAATGCCCCATTGGCAGGCATCCTGTTTGTGTTTGAAGAAATGCGGCCTGAATTTGAGTACAACTTCCTTTCGGTTCAAGCGGTAATAATTGCCTGTGCCTCAGCGGATATTGTGCTCAGAATAATGGTAGGACAAACCCTTGCAATTCCAATGCACATGCTTACCACCCCACCTCTAGCGTCGTTATTTCTTTTCCTTATATTCGGATGTGTATTTGGACTTTTCGGCTATGTATTTAATCTCTTACTGGTAAGAACGCTTAATTTCTTCTCCGGTCTAACCGGATGGTCTTTTACTCTGACCGGGCTTATAGTGGGCGGATTGATAGGTGCTCTTGTATGGCTCTTCCCGGACACTGTGGGCGGGGGTTATGTAGTAATACCAAAAGTCCTTAGCGGCTCAATTCCGGTAATGATAATGTTGCTGCTGTTTGTTGTCAGATTCGGAACCACTATGGTAAGTTATGGCTCGGGGGCTATAGGAGGCATTTTTGCCCCCATGTTAGCACTGGGAACATTATTCGGAATGTGGTTCGGACACTTTGCGCATTTCTTACTCCCTGAGCTGGTCGTTCAACCAGAGGTGTTTGCTGTGGCGGGAATGGCGGCACTCTTCTGCGCAACTGTTAGAGCGCCCCTTACCGGTATTGCGCTTACAATAGAAATGACAGGCAATTATCTGATGATACTGCCCCTAATTCTCACAT
>DAOVUC010000034.1 GCA_030632765.1 Candidatus Dadabacteria bacterium | reverse complement strand
TCTTCTTCGCCTTTATTTTTTAGTTCGATTTGCTTCTCAAATCTTTCTTTTTGATCTATCGGGTCATTCAACTCAGAAAAGGCGTTGGCTATTTCACGCCCAAATATATAAAGTTCAAACCGATCTGTTATTTCAGGATTCTCTTCATTTTTTCTGGCAAGCGGGGAGACGTCAAGAGGGAATCCGTATACAAAAGTTGGGTTAATCAACCTTTCTTCAAAAATGCATTCAAAAATCTCGGTTATGACCTTACCTCTGATTCCTTTGTGATCAATTCCTAAAGAATCAGCTTTTTTAAAAAGCTCTTTGTCGTCTGATAAAACTTCATCCCCTAACTCCTCTCTGATCGACTCTGAAATTTCCATCCTTTTCCAGGGACGGGTCAGATCAATTTCAACGCCCTCGTATTCAAATTTTAGCGTGTTTTTGATTTCATGAGCGATATGGCAAATTAGCTCTTCAGTCATATCCATCAGATCTTCATATGTCGCATAGGCTTGATAGAGCTCCATCATTGTAAATTCCGGGTTATGTTGGGTAGAGACGCCCTCGTTCCTAAAGGTTCTTCCTATCTCATATACTCTTTCTATGCCACCAACAACAAGTCTCTTTAGATAGAGCTCGGGAGCAATTCTCAAAAAAAGGTCTAAATCAAGCGCGTTATGATGAGTTTCAAACGGACGCGCCGCTGCGCCCCCAGCGATTGGATGTAAAATAGGGGTTTCAACCTCAACAAAATCCCTATTATCTAAAAATCCCCGAATAAGTTTGATTATCTTACTTCTTGTAAGAAAGATTTCTTTTATCTCCGGATTGGAGACTAAATCCAGATAGCGCTGACGATATCGGACCTCTACATCTTTTAGTCCATGCCATTTCTCAGGTAGTGGGTGAAGTGACTTGGTAAGAAATTTATATTCCGTAACATTGAGTGTTAACTCTCCAGTTCTTGTTTTAAATAGATTCCCTTTAATTCCGACAAAATCCCCTAGATCGACAAACTTTTTAAACGCCTTATGTTCATCTTCCCCAACTACGTCCCTCTTAATGTAACCTTGAATCCTTCCCGACCTGTCCGCTATATGAAAAAAGAGGCTTTTGCCAAAATCCCTTATAGCCATAACCCTTCCAGCTAAAGAGAATTCATCACTAGAATCTTTAAGTTCATCTTCTGAAAGCTCACTGTACTTCGAAATTAGATCTGAAGCCAGATGGGTCGGTTTAAAGTCATTGGCAAAAGGATTTATCCCCGAGTCTTTCAGTTGCTCGAGTTTCTCTTTTCTTTGTTCAAACTGTTCGTTTTCCATAATTAAAAGTTTAAGGTTCTACATCAAATCTAAATTCAGCCAGAAATTAACCGTTTTCGCTTTGAGTTTTTACTTACGGGGTTTGATGTATTTATGATTTTTTGTTTTCGTCCACAATAATATACGTTGCAATAGCCTTCGCCACAAGTATTAATCTCTAGTCAGTTCTTTGACCATAACAACTCGTTGTATTTCATTCGTGCCTTCATAAATCTGAAGGATTTTCGCATCACGCATAAGTTTTTCCAGAGGATATTCTTCACTATATCCGTAACCTCCGTGTATTTGTACAGCTTCCGTAGCAGACCACATTGCAGTGTCTGAGGCGAATGTCTTGGCATATGATGCATCTATCGTGTTTCTTTCCCCTCGCGCTGCCTTCGATGCAGCATTATAAGTCAAGAGCCTCGCTGCTTGTGTACGCATTCCCATGTCTGCTATCTTGAACCCTACCCCCTGAAAATTAACAATTGGCTGCCCAAATGCTTCTCGCTCTTTTGAATAGCTTATACATTCATCAAGCGCCCGTTGAGAAATCCCAAGCCCCATAGCTGCTACACACGGTCTTGAGTGGTCAAAAGTCTTCATCGCTATTTTAAATCCATCACCTTCACTTCCTAGGAGTGATTCACTTGTGAGTTCTACATTGTTAAAATTCACTTCACAGGCGTCAGTTGCTTTCTGGCCCATCTTTGCAAGTTTCTTTGATACTTCCACCCCGGACAACTCGAGATCGACAAGGAAAGCGCTCAATCCTTTATGTCCCACTCCGGGATCAGTCTTAGCAAATACAACAAAAAAAGATGCCTGGCTAGCATTGGTTATCCATGTTTTTTGTCCGTTTAATATATAGCGGTCTTTAGTTTTCTTTGCAGTTGATCGCATTGAAGCCACATCAGAACCTGCTCCTGGCTCTGTTACGCAATAAGAGCCAAAGCCCTCGGCGAGCCGGCCAAGATATTTTTTCTTTTGTTCTTCATTTCCGGCTATAAGGATCGGCTGAGAGGTTAGAGTACTCATTGTAACCCCGCCGACGGTAAAACCAGTGCATGCCCAAGAAAGTTCTTCTGCTACTATTATCATCTCTATAGCTGTGAGTCCGGAACCTCCGTATTTCTCTGGTATCAAAACGTTTATTAATCCAAGCTCTCGTGCTTTTGCCTGAATTTCGTGAGGGAACTCGACTTTTTTATCGTAATAATCTGCCACAGGAGCAATTTCTTTTCTTGCAAATTCCCGGGCTAGGTCTTTAATCATTCTCTGTTCTTGAGTAAAGTTAAAGTCCATTTATTGTATTGCTCCTGTTATATTCAATAAACATACAATAAATAGTATCTTACATTATTATTGGATATTCAATAAGAAACGTATTGCAACACTTTTTAAAGATCTGATAGGTGTTTAAATCATTAGTGAAGGGGTTTGACGTAATTATGATTTTTTATTTTTGTCCACAATAATATACGTTGCAATAGCCTTCGCCACAAGTTTATTTGCACAGAATACATCAACCTCCGCTGGCACTATCCTGCCTTCTCTTAAAACCTTGGCTCGTGCTTCAACAATTCCACTTGATACAGGTTCCAGATAATTAATTTTCATCTCAATTGTAAAGAACTGTTTCCCTTCCTCAGCAATGCTCTTAATCGCAACAGCCGCAGCTGAATCTGCAAGCGCAAATAGGCCGCTTCCGTGGATCATTCCATAGGGGTTTGTGAGTTTTTCATCAAAGGGCATCGTGAGCGTTGCTTGCCCTGATCCCATTTCAACGACTTTGATTCCCATCAGATCCCACACAGGCACTTCCGGTAATTTATGATTTAGATTTTTTTGCTTAGACATAAGGATTCTCCATTTTAGTCCCTATAGATTACTTGTAATTTGTGGTTTTAAAACATTTAGTTGTTTTGATGAAGCGATACGGTACCGCTTGCTTGACAGGAGTCTCGTTTAGAACCTAAAATAAATGTCGGGACTAAGACTGGTTACGTACCACGAAAGCCCGTGAATAATTGTTTGCACGTGTGTCTGGAGTTTGTTAGGATTACTCATAGAGGCAGATTAATGAATGTAACTAAAGAGCAAGTTGAAGCAGGGCAAGCCGTATATACACCTGGAATGTTGAGCATTTATAACTTTTTAATCCTTCGCGTTATAGTGCCCTATATTTGGAAGTGTCCGGTCGATAACGTAATAAAATTATATAATAACAATATCACCTCTAATCATTTAGAAATCGGCGTAGGATCGGGATACTTCCTCGAAAATTGCAAATTTCCATCTGATAATCCACGTCTAGCGCTTATGGATTTAAACCCGAACAGCTTAAAATTTACTGCCGGGAGGGTATCTCGTTACAAACCTGAGGTCTACAGAGCAAATATACTAGAACCTATAGAAACGGATATGGAAAAATTCGATTCAGTAGCAATTAACGCTGTTATACATTGCCTTCCTGGGACGATGCAAACTAAGCTTGTTGTCTTTGATCACATTAAATCGCTTCTAAACCCGGGTGGAGTCGTGTTCGGATCTACTATATTGAATATAGGGGTAAAGCAAAACTGGCTCACAAAGAGATTTATGAAAAATTTCAACGAACGAAAGATATTTTGTAATCTCGAAGACGATCTCTCAACCTTAGAAGAGGGATTGGCTAAGCGTTTCTCTAAAAGTGAAGTAAGGGTGATTGGCACCGCCGCTTTGTTTAGAGCAGAGGTTTAGTTTATAACCAGCCATAAATAGTAATCGCAAATTTAATACTCTAAGACTATTAAGACCATGGCAGTAGAACTTGAAAATGTAGTTCCCTTGGGGAGATCACTTAAAGAATACAAGCTAATGTTCGACCTCACTGATAAGGACCTGGACAAACAGATCCTTGGTGTAGCAGACGGGATAGCCAGTTTTAATGCAGAGATGACAGAGCTTGGAAAAACTGTAGTATCTGTTGACCCTATTTACAACTTCGAAGGCAAAGAAATCATAGAGCAATTCTACAATGTTATCGATTCAGTTGTAGATCAACTGAAAGCCACTGAGGAAGATTATATATGGGATATTTTCAAATCCCCTGATGAATACAAGGAGTACAGAATCCAAACTCTAGAGAAATTTATCGCGGATTATGATCTCGGAAAGAGGGAAAGTAGATATATATTAGGAGAACTGCCATCACTCGATTTTGAGGACTCATCCTTTGATCTGGCCCTTTGTGCCCATTTGCTATTTTTCTATTCGGAGCAGCTCGACTATGAGTTTCATCTTGCCTCAGTAAAAGAAATTCTGCGCACAGCAAATGAAGTCCGTATTTTCCCACTGCTTGATGTTAAGTCAATAAACCGCTCAGTGCATTTGGACCCAATAATATGCGAGCTGGAATCTGAGGGTTTATCGGTCGATTTAAGAGAGGTTGGTTACCAAATGCAGCGGGGAGGAAATATGATGCTCCGTATAGTAAAAGAACAATGATCCAAATCAATAAGATACATGGTTTTCACATTATGATTTAACCTTCCCAGATTTACAATTAACTTAATAAGTATTCAAAAGTTGTTATTGCTCCTTGAAATAGAGCTATAAACTTACATCACAAAATAAAGAAGAAAAATGGAGCTTCGGCCAGTATACTTCTAACTAAGAAGTGGGGTTGATAGTAAAGGAATGGCTCGGGAGAAGACAATGATTAGATATACGCTAATATTGATACTTAGCATCTTGTTGGGAATATCCTCTTACCTGCTTTATAAAGATCAATATGTTGTTATAAATATTGAAACCGGCGGTAAGGGGTCAAATCAAGGGATTGTACAAGGTGGAATTATTGATAATCAAACGGCTTCTGAATCCCAGGAGATGGTAGCAGCACAAAGAATAAATCCTAAAGCAACCCTTAAACCTGATATACGTGATGAGATAGAAACTTTAGATGATGATTCGGAAACACAGATACACCTTGACCCGACTGTAGGGGTGGATATAAACCCTGAGCAGCATATCGCATCAAGCTATAGAGCTACAGGACCCAGAGAATTCGTGCTTCTAACAAACAAAGAGGAACCTATGGTTGAAATTGACCTTCATACCGGACAAGTCAAAATAAACCCGGACTATAAGCTTGATGAAGTTTCAACTGAGTTCTGGAAATCTATCGGTAAAAAATATCCTGAAGTTTGTTTCATGGAATAAAACTAATTAGCTATCAACCAGTGTAAACGACTTCACCATTCACAATAGTATAGAGGACCGATCCATGTAGCTTCCAGCCGTGAAATGGGCTGTTCTTAGCTTTTGAGTGAAATTTTTCTCTGTCAACAGTAATTTCTTTCTCAGGGTCCCAAACTGCAACATCCGCAGCAGCGCCAATCTTAAGCGTCCCTTTATTTAAATTCAATATTCTAGAGGGTGAATCAGTTAGCTTGCTAATCATTTGATTTATAGTGAGCACGCCGTCTTCTACAAGCTTAAGCGAAAGTGGTAAAGCGGTTTCTAGCCCTACAATTCCAAATGGAGCAATATCAAATTCAACTTTTTTCTCATCTTCACTATGTGGAGCGTGATCTGTCGCTATTGCATCAAGCGTGCCGTCCTTAAGTCCCGCTAATATAGCTTCCCTGTCTTTGTTCCCCCTTAGAGGAGGATTCATTTTAGCGTTTGTATCGTACTCATTCACCGCTTCATCGGTCAATATAAAGTGATGAGGAGTAACTTCAGCCGTTACTTTAACACCCCTTTTCTTAGCCGCCCTGATTAGTCTTACTGATCCCGCGGTTGAAACGTGACATATATGGAGGCGTGCCCCCGTAAGCTCCGCAACGGTAATATCACGAGAGACCATTACATCTTCTGAAGCGCATGGGATTCCGGTCAGACCAAGCTCGGTTGAAACAACGCCCTCATTCATAACTCCAGTTCCGGAAAGATTTTTGTCCTCAGCATGGGAGATAACAGGAATATCAAATGCTTGCACATATTCCATTGCGTGCCGCATAACCTTAGCATTCATCACAGGCATGCCGTCATCAGACACTCCGACGCATCCCGCCTCATACATCTCCCCTATCTGCGCTAGAGTTTCTCCCATCTCACCTTTTGTGATAGCCCCGATAGGAAAAACGTTAACTATTCCTTCAGTACGTGCTTTTAAGAGGATATATTCAGTAACCGAAGCATTATCGTTTACAGGATTAGTATTAGGCATACAAACTATTGACGTAAACCCGCCAGCGGCGGCAGATTCGCATCCGGAGCGTATTGTCTCCTTATGCTCGAACCCCGGCTCCCGAAGGTGAACATGAATATCTACAAACCCTGGAGAGACCACCTTCCCCTTTGCATTTACGACAGTTACATCAGGATCCTTTTCAAATTTTTTGGTTGTCTTAGGATAGGATTTAATTTTCCCCTCTTCGATGAGGATATTCCCAGTTTCATCAATTCCTTGTGAGGGGTCAATTATTCGCCCTCCTTTAATAAGTATGCTCACTGATTCCTCCCTGCGGACGCTACCAGGTAGAACATTGCCATCCTTATGGCTATTCCGTTTGATACCTGAGCAAGGATTACCGATCCCGCGTCATCAGCAATATCTGAAGAAAGCTCGATTCCCCTATTAATCGGACCAGGGTGCATCACCGTTACATCCTCACTAGCTCGTTTCAATTTCTCACGTGTAAGTCCGTAGAATCTTGAATACTCCCTCAATGACGGGAAGAATACCGATTCCTGCCTCTCCATCTGAATGCGAAGCATTATTATCACGTCGGAGCCTTCTATGGCCGCATCTAAATTATAAAATGTCCGGACGTTCGTGCTCTCAATATATTTTGGGATTAGCGTAGGCGGTCCAACTACCCTTACTTCGGCTCCGAGTTTTACAAGTCCCCAAATGTTGGACCTGGCTACACGGCTGTGCAGAATATCTCCTACTATCACTACTTTAAGCCCCTTAATGCGCCCTTTCATCTCTCTAATTGTGAATAGATCCAGCAGCGCCTGGCTTGGATGTTCATGCGAGCCGTCTCCGGCATTTATTATAGATGAATCAAGTTCTTTGGCTAAAAGCCAGGGAGCACCAGACATGGGGTGACGAATCACTATTACACCAGCACCCATGGCTTCAAGATTTCTTGCTGTATCGAGTAAGGTCTCACCTTTAGTTACGCTGCTATGGGATAGAGTAAAGTTTAAAACATCTGCGCTTAGTCTTTTTTCCGCAATTTCAAAAGACGACCTTGTTCTCGTGCTTGGCTCGTAGAACAAATTGCAAACAGTAACACCTCTTAGCGCGGGGACTTTCTTCACATCACGCTCTGAGACTTCTTTCATGGACACAGCAGTATCGAGCACGATGGTTATTTCTTCCGCCGTTAACTCCTCAAGCCCCAAAATATGTTTACGCTGAAATTTCATTTCACCCTTTTAGTACTATGACTTCGTCTTTTCCGTCAGTTTCTTTTAAATGCACTCTAACCTCTTCGGAACTAAGCGTGTTTACTTTTATCCCTACATAATCAGCTTGAATTGGGAGCTCTCTATGCCCCCTGTCGACCATTGCTACTAATTGGATTGAAGAGGGTCTTCCAAAATCCATTATCTCTTCAAGTGCGGCTCTTGTAGTCCTTCCTGTATATATTACATCATCAACCAGTATCAATTTCTTATCTTCTACGGAAAAGGGGATTTCGGTCTTTTCTACCTTAGGCCACTCTGTTTTACGTCTAAGATCATCGCGGTAAAGCGTTATATCAAGGGTACCCATAGGGGGTTTAATCTTTTCTAGCTTATTGATCCTGTTAACAATTCTCTCAGCGATATGAACACCTCTTGTCCTTATCCCGATTACAACAAGCTCTTTAGCGTCCTTGTTTTTTTCAAGTATTTCAGAAGTAATACGCACGATTGTGCGATCAATAGTTTCAGAATCCATCAGTACTTTTTTAGCCATAATTCATCCCTAAGCAATATGTTATAGCATATTATAACTTTATTAATCTATACCTGAAAGAATCCTATTCCATCTAACTTTATTTACAACATCCGGATTTGCAAAATCCCATGACCAATGAATGATAAAAGCCTTACCCGCAATATTCTCAATCGGGACAAAACCCCAGAACCTGCTATCCTGACTGTTGTCCCTGTTATCACCCATTACAAAGACATATCCTTCTGGCACTTTGGTTACAGGTATATAACTGCCTCTGTTGGTATTTTCCTTACCATTACGGAAAATAACGGTATGTTCCTTACAAAAAAGGTCCTCTCTGTGCTCATCAAACCGCTCACTGTTTCTATTGTCCGAATAAGTGCCCTCGTACTCAATCGGAACTTCCTCGCCGTTAACAATTAGGTTTCTACCATTTAAATCTATTTCATCCCCCGGCAGTCCAACCACGCGTTTTATATAATATAGGCCGTTCTTTGAAGGGTCCCTTTCATTGTTCGGATATGTAAAGACAATCACGTCGCCTCGTTTTATCTTTTCAATGGGAAATATCTCTATATCAGTAAAAGGAATTTTCGTTCCATATACAAATTTATTTACCAGCAAGTGATCACCGACTAGTAGTGTCGGTATCATAGATCCCGATGGAATCTTAAAGGGTTGAAAAACAAAAGTTCTTATTATCAGCGCTAAGATAATAGCGAAAGCTAGGGCTTCTATATTTTGCCTTAGTTTTGATTTAGTAAATTTTGATAGGTAATCCGCTGAGGCTGCTTCCAAATCCCCGGTAGTTTGCAATATTTCCTTGTAATCCCCATTCTGTAAGGCTCTTTGTGCATTACCGATTTTCTGCTCCAATATACTTACGGAGTCAGGATTTAATTTTGAACGGTTTTTTTCAAGAACTACGCTAGATTGCTTAATAAGTTGATTAGCTTTTTTTCTAGCTTTGTACTCTTTAGAGAATATATTTAGCATAATTGGGATTGGAGTATATATGGCTTCTTAAACTGTTTCAATATATTAAAAAAGAGCAGAGCAGATTATCTAAACTTAAAGTATCGGGATGAGTGCAATCTCTGATGATATATTTAGTCCTGGGTGTTTTTGAAAATTTATAATGCCTCAATTTCCTTCATTCTCTCAACAGTCTTAACACCCTTTACTTTTTTTATTGATTTTATTACATCCTCAAGCTGAGATAAATCCGAAACAACTACATCGAAAGTACCAATGGCGTCCTCAACATCTGTCGAATGTATTTCTGCTTTGGATATATTAACTTCAGAAGAAGAAAACGAATTTGTAATACTTGATAGAATTCCGGGTCTATCAGTACAAGTCACCAATATTCTTGCGGGTCTTGATCCTTTAAACTTACTATCCCAGTCAACATCAATTCTTCTTGCATAATCGACTTCAAGGAGTTTCGGACAATCAATTCTGTGTATAGTTATTCCTTTTCCACGAGTTATGTATCCTACTATATCCTCTCCAGGTAAAGGGGAGCAACAGTTTGCAAACCTTATCATTACATTATCATAACCGCGGACCAAAACTCCACCGTCACTAGAGCTCGTAATAGTCTTTATTATTTTTTCAATTCTTTCCTTATCTGTAACTGAGTCCACCTTTCCTGTTGGAGTCACTCTTTTAAGAAGATCATTAGCCGAAATCTTGCCAAAACCTACCGCAACATACAGGTCCTTTACGTCATTAAACTTTAGTTCAGACAAAGCTTTTGAAAGATCGCCTTTTTTCAGCATCTTGCGAAAATCAAGTCCACCTTGTTTAAATTT
>DAOVUC010000279.1 GCA_030632765.1 Candidatus Dadabacteria bacterium | reverse complement strand
TCTGCAGACGAGATATATGTAGCCCCCTGGTCTATGTTGAACCTGATTGGTCTAAAGGCTGAGGTAACGTTCTATAAGGATGCTTTGGATAAAATAGGGGTGCTAGCTCACATGAAGGGCTTTGGAGAGTATAAAAGCGCCTCTGAGACCTTTACAAGGGATTCTATGTCCAAACCCCACAGGGAAATGATCAATTCAATAATTGGTGATCTTCAGGATCAGCTTGAAGAATTTATTTCAGAGGGCCGCAAAATAAAACCTAAAGAAGTAAAAAGCCTAATTGATCAAGGGCCATATTTGGCGGATAGAGCCTATGAGGAATCTCTCGTTGACGGGGTTCTTTATGAAAGCGGTTTGGAAGATAGGGTTTCTGATCTAGTTGGTAGAAAACTAAATTTCATAAAAGCAGGGAATCTTCTTAGAAGACTAAATATTAAAGATACTATACGCTCTGTGCTCGGCAAATTTACAAGCAGCTATCCTGTTATTGCCGTAATTTCTGATTCTGGAATGATAACTTTAGGTAGTAGCAGAAAAAGCGGGCCTATGAAAAGTATAGGGTCTGATTCGCAAATCAGACTTCTCGAGCGGGTATCTAAGGACCGTAATGTAAAAGCAATAGTTTTAAGAATTTTAAGTCCCGGGGGATCTGCCGTTGCCTCAGATTTAATCTCTCAAAAATTAGAGCAAATATCACAAAAAATCCCTGTTGTAATATCCATGTCTGATGTTGCTGCCTCAGGAGGATATCTGATTTCACTTGGTGCTCACAAAGTTGTCGCGGATTCTATGTCTATTACAGGCTCAATCGGCATAGTGTCGGGTAAATTCGATCTAAGTGGCCTTTATAGTAAATTGGGTATAACAAAAGAATTGGTTTCTAAAGGCAAGAATGCCTTGATGTTTTCTTCAAGCAAAGGATTTTCAAAAGATGAAGAGGGAAAACTTCTTGAGATAATGGAATTCTATTACGAACAGTTTGTAAGGAAAGTTTCTATTGCTAGAGATATGGAATTAAGTAAAACTGAGCAAGTTTCTAGAGGGAGAGTCTGGACCGGAAAGCAAGCAAAAGAGAGGGGACTTGTAGATGAACTAGGCGGAATTAATACAGCCGTTAATATTGCTAAGAGGAAGGCGGGAATATTTGAAGGACATAATACGATATTAAAACATTACTCAGAACCAAGCGGCGTACAGCTCTCTTCTTTTTTTAAGTCCTCTGTGTATGTAAATACAATAAACGGTCTGATGGATAGTTTCTCTTTCCTTGAGCGTGAGAATATCCTCACGATCATGCCATTTAATATTAATCTTAAGTAAAATCAGTAAAGCTTAAATTGTTTGTCCAGTATTAGATGGCTTAAATAACCGATTACAACCGGAGTATAGTACTCTAGTCCTCCCACATGAAGCTCGGGTTTAATAATTGGCAATATAATAAGAGGGGAGGGGACAATAAAAGCTGCGGAGATTGAGTGAGTCCATCCTCTGTGTTTTCCGATTATAGGCAGCAGTGCGAAAAAACCCAGAAGTGCGGCTTCTTTAAAACGTCCCGAAAGAAGAAAAATTCCGTCAAGAATAATAAAAAAGCCGTAGAATAATTTTTGCGCGAAACTACTTGTATCAATGTCAGGCCATATGGATCCTAGGATACAAAGACCAAACCATATGAGTACATCGTATGTCGGTTTGAAAGCGAAAAAAACGACGAGAACTAAGATATAGAGTATGAATGCAAAGAAGCCGCCGGCTATGTGTCCCTTATAAAGACTCATTCTTAACTTTTAGCACAGTGGTTGTGAGAAAAAATTCTAGCCAATGCACATATTGTGGATCTCTACCCTGTACAATATCGAAAAATCTTGCTTGTAGTTTTTTGGTTATTGGGCCGGGTTTTCCCTCTCCGATGGTTCTCTTGTCAACCTCTCTTATAGGGGTGATTTCTGCGGCGGTACCAGTAAAAAATGCTTCATCAGCAATATAAAGCTCATCCCTGGTAAACCTCTCAGCCTGAAAATCGAGACCCTCTTCTTTTGCTATTTGAATCACAGAGTCTCTTGTAATACCCTCTAGTACAGAAGTCAGTGGCGGGGTTTTTAGAATACCGTTTCTTACAATGAATATATTTTCTCCACTACCTTCCGCAACATAACCTTCGTTGTCGAGTAGGATTGCTTCATCAAAACCAAGAGATGTAGCTTCAATCTTTGCCATTACTGAATTGGCATAATTACCGCTTATTTTGGCTTTTGTCATAAAAGAATTAACGCCCATTCTGGTAAGTGAAGAGATCTTTGTAGTTATTCCTTTTGAAAGTGCGCCTTCTCCTAGATATGTTCCCCATGGGTATGCCGCAATTACAAGCTCAATGGGGTTATCTCCGGGGTGCAGGCCTATTTTGCCGCCGCCTATATAAGCAATGGGTCTAATATACGCAGCGTCAAGTTCATTTATAGTCAGTAATTCTAGTATAGCTTCAGTGGTTTCTTCTATTGTAAAAGGAATCTTTATGTTAGCTATATGTGCAGAAGCATAAAGACGATTTACATGCTCCTTTAGTCTGAATACTGCGGATCTGTCATCATCACATTTATACGCTCTTATTCCTTCAAATACAGCAAGTCCGTAGTGTAGAGAATGTGTGAGGGTGTGAACATTAGCGTCGGCCCACGGAACAAATTTACCGTTGAACCAGATTTTGTAGGGCATATTTGACATCCCTGTGACTCCTATGGCATAGATGAATTACACAAGTAAAT
>DAOVUC010000131.1 GCA_030632765.1 Candidatus Dadabacteria bacterium | reverse complement strand
TGGTTCTTTTGATGAATACATATGGCAGTTTGTCAATCATAGAACTATACAGAATAAATGGAAAAAGATGAGTGAGTTGCCTGCCAAAACAGCTGAGTCAGATGCTATGAGCGAGGATCTTAAAAAAAGAGGGTTCAGCTTTGTGGGCTCTACAATCTGCTATGCATATATGCAGGCCGCAGGAATGGTAAATGACCACACTATAGACTGTTTCAGATATAAAGAAGTGAAGAAAATGTCCGGTGCGGGTAAATAAAAGATATGATTAAGATTTTGCCCGGGATTTTTTGGCTTTAGTGATATAAGGCTCTTTGCCCCTCTTTTTCCCTTTGAAGTAAGAAAGCAATACTTCCGCATCATGAAATGGCAGTGTAACAAACGAAAATTTTTCCAGAATTTGCACATCCCTTATTTTCTTACTTTTAATACCGCACTTATTCTGGATGAAGTGTACAAGTTTCTGTGATGTTAAACCATCTATCTTACCCTGAGCTACAAATAGCCTTGTCTTACCTTTTGTATCTACGAGAGCGTTTCCGATTTCGGTATAACTTTTCTCATCGAGCTCATCCTGAAATGAAAACTCTAGTAATGCCGCTAATACTTCTTCAGCTGCATTGGTCTCAAGCATCTCCCGTGACATTTCTACATACTCATCTCCCGGGCTCTCTTTTACAATATCCTCCAGAATATTTCTTATCCTGAGCTTTTTAGTCCTAATCACATCTTTAACATCGGGGAGCTTGGCTTTACGAATATCTGTTTTTGTTTCCCTGCTTATATATTTAAGTTTCCTGTACTCCTCAGGAGTGATAAAAGTTATGGCGTTCCCCTCTTTCCCCGCTCTTCCCGTACGCCCTATCCTATGCACATATGATTCAGCGTCTTGGGGAAGGGCAAAATTAATGACATGTGTCATATTATGAACGTCTATACCTCTTGCCGCCACATCTGTTGCCACTAAAATATTGATCAAACGCTTTTTAAACTTATTTAGTATCTTTTCTCTCTGGGGCTGAGAGATATCCCCATGCAGCGCATCCGCATCATATCCGCGTTCTATTAAGTGATTGGAAATCATATCAACATCCTTCTTTGTCCTGCAAAAAACAAGACCGAAAAAATCCTCTTCAATATCAATAATTCTGCACAGCGCCTCAAACTTATCTGAGGCTGAAACCTCAAAATAAATCTGATCTGTCTGGGTTACTGTGAGTTTATCTTTTGTAACCCTAAATTCATCAAACTCCCTCATATGCACCCTGGCAATCTGCATAATCTCTTTTGGCATTGTTGCTGAAAAGAGCATCGTCCTTTTATCTGTAGGGGTATGGCTCATTATCTTTTTAACGTCTTCGAGAAAACCCATGTTGAGCATCTCGTCAGCCTCATCTAAAACAAGATGAGATATCTCTCCCAGCTTCAAAGTCCCGCGACTAATATGATCGAGCACTCTCCCCGGGGTGCCGATTACTATATCTACGCCCTTTTTTAGTAGTCTCAGCTGAAGAGTAATGGACTGACCGCCGTATATGGGAATTATGGTTACTTTTTTCTTTCCCTTTAGTGAATGGATTTCCTCAGCTACCTGTATAGCCAGCTCTCTAGTAGGTGTTAGCACCAGGGCCTGTACGGCACGGGCATGTTCATCTAAAAGTTCAACAAAAGGAAGTCCGAAAGCAGCTGTTTTGCCCGTACCGGTTTGAGCCTGAGCTACTATATCTTTATCACCATTTAGTATTGCGGGAATTGTGACTTCCTGAACAGGGGAGGGAACTTCAAAACCCTTTTTCTCAAGGACTTTCAGCGTCCCAGCGGATAAACCTAATTCTTCAAAAGATAGCATGTATTATATTACTCCCACCATACACCAACCTATGGGGTATATGATTCAATTAGAAATTTCAATTTACCGGAATTGTCATTAGTTGTTGTAAAGTTTTTTTCGGCAACGTCAGTAAGTTGTTTAGTTTAGGAAAAGCATTCCTCGTTAACGATCTATCTGTAAACAGGCTGAATTTAAATTACTTCGTATATAGATACAGCCGATTTACTGATCACAATATTATACAAGATAAACAAATAAGCAATAATATATTAGCAGCATACTGAGATTAAGGACACGGAGGGAGTATTTGACAGAAATTACTCTGCAATATACAATTGAGAAAGTTTCTCAATTAGGGCGGAGCGCCAAATAGAAGAGCAAAGGTGATGGGTAAATTGTTTTCGATCAATAACTACAATGAAATAAAGGAAATTTTCCACGATAAGGGGCTTAAATGCACCCCTCAGCGCCAAGCTGTATTAAAAGTTCTTCAAGAAAGTAAAGGCTATCTATCAATCAGCAAAATTCACAGGAATGTAAAAGAGCTTCTGCCGGGAACCGGGCTTGCTACAGTTTATAGATCGCTTGAAACACTTATTGAACTTAATTTGGTAGTAAAAGTACATCTGGAAGACGGCTGCCATAGCTATGCTGTAGCACCTAAAGGACATCGCCACCCAATAGTTTGCACAGACTGCAATAGGGTTATTGATTATACAGAGTGCCCGATGGAAGATCTATCAAAAAAACTTACTAAAGACACAGGAATATTAATACAGAATCATTTTCTTCAATTATTCGGTACATGCAAGCAATGCCAGACGTGAAGAAAACAGGGGTGCTATAAAGAGATGTCTCACTTACACATACCGGACGGAGTGCTGCCAGGCTGGCTTGTTTTAGCGGGATGGATTTTTACAGCCTTAATCCTAGCATTTTCAATCTATAGGGTTAGAAATACCGAGCTCAAGCGGAAAATCCCATTAATCGGTATCATTTCAGCGCTCATGATTGTGTGCATGTCAATCCCGATCATTCCGGTTGCATATCATATTAACCTTAGTGTGGTAGCTGGAATAATTTTGGGGCCCGCTGTGGCATTTATTTCAATATTCATAGTCGATCTGATTATCGCGATGTTCGGACACGGGGGCATTACTGTTGTAGGTTTAAATACAGTAGTAGTGGGCGCAGAAGCATTTATAGGTTTCTATTTGTTTCAACTTTTCATGGCTCTAATGGGCAGGGACTCGATCATGTGGTCTTCCGGTTTAGCCGCTGTGATTAGTTTAATTCTTAGCACATCTATATTAATAGGTGTTGTTTATGTATCTCAAATTAACCCTGAAGTAGTTATTGGAATTGAAGAAGGACATCCGACGGAAGATACTCAAGAACAAAATATACAGGAAATTCCTAAAGAGCTTGTAAAAGGAATAAATATAAAAAGTTTTGCAAGAACCATTTTAATCCTCTTGGGAATAGGATGGATACTTGAGGGGATAATTACGGCTTTTGTCATAAAATATGTATCCCGTGTGCGCCCGGATTTGATTTTATCCGAGGGGGCTTAGGAGCAGATTTATGGATGTTGCCATAATCGATTATTACGCAAACCATGGAAAGAGCTTTCTGCATAAAGCAAAAGCTTTCTGGAAAATAATATTCACAGCGCTGATTATAGCCTCGATTATTATTACGAATGAATTTTATTTATTGCTGGGCATTTATATTGCTCTGGTAACAATAGCTATATGGACGAAGCTGCCGGTTACTAAAATCCTAACAATTGCGGCCTATCCCGCGATATTCGCACTCATATTCGCTCTTGCGAGCTGGAACGGGAGTTGGTTAAGAGCAGGAGTAATAATGCTAAAGGCGTTATCCGCGGCGCTTACAATGGTCATTTTAATCGTTACTACTCCCTACCCCGATATCTTTAATGTTATAAGACCCATAGTACCAAAAATCATCGCAGAAGGACTATTTGTTACCTACAGATCCGTTTTTATTCTGCTTGAACTTACAGATGATCTGATTAAAGGCTTAAAAGTAAGAGGCGGGATTACACGCAGGAAATATATAAACAATGTTAAAAACTTCTCCTCGGGAATCGGGCTTCTTCTAGTAAGGGGATTTGATTTCTCAGAAAAATTCTATGGAGTAATGAACGTTAGAGGCTACGGCGGAAAAATATCAAGCGGGAACACGCAAAAGAGTATTAGCAGAGACGATGTCATTGCGCTTATAATCGGCATATTAATTTTTGTGGTTTCTCTCGGAACCACTATTGAAAAAAGCCTTCTTGAATTTAGTTTTTACATACTCGTATTCTCGATAATAGCACTGATTATCTCGTCCATATATGTGCAATTTAAGAGTTGAGGTGGCAGTTTGGAAGAATTGGTAAAAGTTAGCAATTTAAAATTTAAATATCCCGACGGCACGTCATTAATCTTTAATGGGCAGGAATTTACCGTCAAAAAAGGGGAGAAGGTGGTAATTCTCGGCCCTAATGGGAGCGGAAAATCAACCCTGCTCTCACTTCTATTGGGATTATTAAAATCCTCCGAAGGGGATATTAAAGTACTGGGAATTGACCCGGCCAAAGACTATGAAAAAGTTCGGGAACGAATAGGAGTACTACTGCAAAATGTTGATCTTCAGATTATAGCACCCAAGGTATCAGAAGATATATCATTTTCTCCCAGAAACTATGGCTATAAAAAAGAAGAAATAGACAAGCTGGTTGATGATGTACTTGCAAAGTTAGAGATAGAACATTTAAAAGACAAAGTCCCTCACTATATGAGCGGAGGAGAGAAAATCAAAGTAGGGATCGCGGGCGCTCTTGTTACCAAACCGGAACTACTAATACTGGATGAGCCCTTTGAGCACATTGACCCTACATGCAGAAGAGAGCTCATCAATCTTCTAAACGATGTCAATAAAGAAAACGGGACAGCGATAATACTTTCAACTCACAATATGAACACCGTGCCTCTGATAGCGGACACCGTGTATCTAATCGCCGAGGGAGGGAAAATTGTCGGCAAAGGAACCCCTAAGGAAATATTTTCACAAATAGAAAAGCTCTCACAGTGCCATATTGAGCCCCCGATTTTGGGAGCACTTTTTTCAGAGCTGAAGAAACAAGGTATCGATCTTGATGTCTCACTCACTGTGGATGAAGCGGCTTGCACAATAGCAAACGAGATTGTATCGTTGAAAAACAAGTCAGGTACGGCATGAGAATATTAAGAAAAATAAAGACTGGCATTTAAACAGATGAAGTTGAAGTAATAGAGGGAAATTTTAACTAGTATTTATACAATATTTTCAAGTGAAATCGATTCATCTATAAGCAATATGGGTATTTCATCCCTGATCGGATAAAGATACTTTTGATCATCTTTTTGTATAAGCCCGCCGTCGATTTTCTCCGTCACCTTTTGTTTGGACCTATTTAGCAATTCTCCATTTTCAATTAATGTATTTATCTTCTCGACAACATCAGTTTCCGCTATAATCAAATCCTGCTTGGTCTCCGGGCAAACAATAATATTTAATAATTCCAGGCTA
>DAOVUC010000030.1 GCA_030632765.1 Candidatus Dadabacteria bacterium | reverse complement strand
TGGGATAAATACAAGCTTATAACCCAATCTTTCCCTCTAAGAGAATTAAACTTCTTGCAAAGAACATCT
This sequence comes from Candidatus Dadabacteria bacterium, assembly GCA_030632765.1. Lineage (GTDB taxonomy): Bacteria > Desulfobacterota_D > UBA1144 > Nemesobacterales > UBA2774 > CR02bin9. The sequence goes on along the minus strand of DAOVUC010000030.1, from coordinate 10,530 downwards.
CATGTTAAAAAAGAGATAAATTGTAGCAAACGCAATTGCGAACTAATATTTCTTGTGCTACTATTATTATCGAAATTTGATGCTAGAATTACACGCCATCCACAAAGAGAATTACATAATTCAATAGGAAAAAGATATGAACCTTTGGCATATGTTTCATGGACCTAACTCAGGTTACGTGGTCGAGTTATACGAGCGCTATCTACAAGATCCTGATTCTGTAGATCCTGATGCAAGAGTACTTTTTGAGAAGTGGAATCCTGAGACATCAGAATCTACGACTACTGATGCTCACCCGCAGGATATGGATAAAATAGTTGCTACGGCTAACTTAGCGCAAGCAATTAGGGCCTTCGGACACTTAGAAGCTGATCTTGATCCGCTCGGAAGTACCCCACCTGGGGATTCTTGCCTCTCCGTTGCCGGACACAATTTAACTAACGAGGATCTATTTCAATTGCCGCCAAGTTTAGTTAGGGGCCATATTGCCGAGACAACATCAAATGCTTATGAAGCAATTAAAAAGCTACGTTCAGTTTATTCATCCAAAATTGGCTATGACTTCTATCATCTTAACTGTCTTGAAGAGAGAAAATGGTTTAGAGACGCTGCAGAATCTGGAGCTTTTCGGCCCCCGAATGATCCTATTAATGAACGCTTGCTTCTAGAAAGTCTTACTAAAGTTGAGGTGTTAGAGAGGTTTCTCCACCGTATTTTCCCGGGGAAATTCCGTTTTTCTATTGAAGGTGTGGATATTATGGTACCCATGCTAAATGAGATGGTTGGGCTTGCGGCAGAATCCGCCATCCACCACATAATACTGGGGATGGCTCACAGGGGCCGCCTTAATGTAATGCATCATGTAATGAATAAAAACTATAAAGGAACTCTAATTAAGTTTAAAGACCCGGTGCTGCAGCGGGACTTCAGAGATGATATGGGTTGGACTGGCGATGTTAAATACCACGATGGAGCCCGACATGCGGTAAAAAATGGAAGGACCATAGATATGGAAATCACACTAGTTCCTAACCCAAGTCACTTAGAATCGGTAAACCCGGTTGTCGAAGGTATGACCCGAGCCGCGGGTACGAATGTTGACAATCCCGGTGCTCCAATCTTTGATCCGGCGGTGTCTTTACCTATAATAGTCCACGGAGATTCAGCCTTTCCGGGACAAGGAATAGTTTCAGAAACACTTAATTTATCACGTCTTCCAGGATACAATACTGGGGGAACAATACATATCATTACAAACAACCAACTTGGATATACTACTTTACCGACTGATAGCCGGAGCACGCTTTATGCCAGTGACTTAGCTAAGGGTTTTGAAATTCCTATATTACACGTAAACGCGGATGACCCGGAATCATGCATTGAAGCCGCCAGAATAGCATTCGTATATCTCAAAAAGTTCCATAAAGACATATTAATAGACTTAGTGGGATACAGACGCCACGGTCATAATGAGGCAGACGAACCTACATTTACTCAGCCAGAAATGTATAAGAAGATTAAAAACCATCCTACGGTTAGAGAAATATGGGCTAATACACTGGTCAATAGAGACATAATAGATAAGAATGAACCTGAGAAAATAATAGGTGAATTCACAGAAAAACTACATGGCGCTTTTGAATCACTGACACCTGAAGATATACCTGAAGAGACGCACCCGAAACTCCCTCCTGCGGGCGCAGCGCGGAAAGTTAAAACATCAGTTCCTGTTAAGACCCTTAAAGAACTAAACGCTTCTTTGCTCGAACTTCCTGACAACTTTACTATTAACTCCAAGCTAAAACGCGGAATGGAACGAAGAGCAAAATCCTTCGATGGGCTAGATGAGAAGACTATCGATTGGGCAACAGCGGAGGACTTAGCATTCGCCTCTATAATAGCCGACGGTACCACTATACGCCTTACCGGACAAGACACTCAAAGAGGTACTTTTAGCCACAGACACGCGGTGCTTCATGATTTTAATACCTGGACACCATATACTCCGCTTCAAAATATACCTCAAGCAAGAGCCGCTTTTGAAATACACAACAGCCCGCTTACCGAAAACGCATGCATCGGTTTTGAATACGGATACAATATACAGGAACCAAACCGACTTGTTATCTGGGAGGCGCAATACGGGGATTTTATAAACGGCGCACAGACAATAATAGATGAGTATCTCGTGTCTGCCAGAGCCAAGTGGGGACAAACCCCTTCACTAGTATTATTATTACCTCATGGATACGAGGGTCAGGGCCCCGACCACTCAACCGGCAGACCAGCAAGATTTATGGGCTCCGCGGCTGAAATTAACATGCGTATCGCAAACTGCACAACTTCAGCGCAGTACTTCCATCTACTGAGGCGGCAAGCCGGGGTTCTGGACATTGATCCTCTTCCTTTAATAGTTCTTACTCCTAAGAGTTTGCTGCGTAATCCCTCTATTAATTCTTCATTGCGAGATCTGTCTCAGGGATCATGGCAGCCTGTTATTGATGATGAGATGGACGACAAGCAGGCAAAGAATGTTAAACGCCTTATATTATGCAGCGGTAAAGTATTTATAGATCTCAACAACAGCGAATATAGAAAGCAGAACTCAAAAGACATTGCAATCGCAAGAGTGGAACAGCTCTACCCCATTCCGACTGTAATGCTGAAAAAAGTATTGAGCCGGTATCCAAAACTTAAAGAAGTAGTATGGGTGCAAGAAGAACCTGAAACCATGGGCGCATGGATGTTTATGTTCCCATTTTTCAGAAAGCTAATTGACGGACGCTTCCCTCTTCATTATATTGGTAGGCGCCGTAATTCTAGCCCGGCGGAGGGCTCATCCTCAATGCATAAAGTAAATCAGGAAGCATTAATTAAACAATCGTTTATGATTGACAAAGACCTGCCTAACTTAGATGAATTAGGTATTACATGGGTTAAGAACGTATAGTAATCGGAGAAACAAAATGTCAACGAATATAGTCGTACCTGAATTAGGGGAATCCATTGTTGAGGCCACAGTAATCAGATGGTTTAAATCAGAAGGGGATTCTGTAAAGATCGGCGAAGCCTTGCTTGAGCTTGAAACTGAAAAAGCTAACTTTGAAGTAGCGGCTGAGAAACCGGGAATCATAAAAACCATACTAAAAAGAGACAATGATGACGTTGAAGTAGGCGAAGTACTTGGTGTACTTGAAGAAGCTGACGCATCAAGCGCTGTCCAAGCAGAAGTAGTCAAAGAAGAAGATCAAGAAAAAGAAGAGCCTTCACAACCTAAAGAAGAGGTTCTTGAAAAAATAACACCAGTTGCCAGACGGCTGGCTGAAGAATTTGATGTTGACTTGAGCAAAGTTGAGGCTACTGGAACAAGCGGCCGTATTACGAAAGAAGATGTGGAAAGATATATACAGATGGAAGTTGAAGAATCCGAGATAGAAGCATCAAGTGTGGAAACCATTCATAAGGCACCTGCAGTAATACCTCCTACTTTAGCGGTCCCAAGAGATGTAAGGGAAGAGCGAATCAAGATGTCCCGCCGAAGAAGAACCATAGCGCGCAGGATGTTAGAGGCAACTCAGACTACAGCAATGCTCACCACATTTAACGAGGTTGATATGAGCGCTGTGATGGAGCTTAGAAAGAGACGCAAAGAATCATTTATAGAAAGGTACGGCGTAAATTTAGGGTTGAACTCGTTCTTCGTTAAAGCCTCAATCGGAGCGCTTAAGGAGTTCCCGCCTGTAAACGGTGAAATTGACGGCGACGATATGATTTTAAAATATTATTATGATATTGGCGTTGCAATAGGAGCAAGCGAGGGTCTTGTAGTCCCGGTGCTTAAAAACGCCGATAGCATGTCATTTGCCGAAATAGAAAAAAGAATAAAAGAATTCGCCGTAAAAGCGGAAGAAAACACCTTGGCCTTAGAAGATATTATGGGTGGGACATTCACCATTACAAACGGTGGAGTTTTCGGCTCACTCATGAGCACCCCGATATTGAATCCGCCACAGGTGGGAATCCTCGGCCTTCATAAAATAGAACAAAGGCCTATTGTTATAAACGGCGAGCTCGAAATCCGCCCAATGATGTATGTAGCCCTTAGTTACGATCATAGAATTGTGGACGGCAGAGAAGCGGTACAGTTCCTGGTAAGACTTAAAGAGCTAATTCAAGATCCGGAATCTTTACTCCTGGAAGGGTAACTCTAAAATCAACGGTTTTTGGTCCTGAGTTTATTGTCTCTCCAATAGGCATCGGCATATTTTTCAACTCTGACCCCGATCAAGTCCAAAAACCATATCTTGATATCTCCGGCCAGAACCTTATAAATCCCCCCATCTAAGAAGCGGCGCGGGGAGGTATATATACCCTCTTTTATAAGCTTGAGATCCCCTTCTTTCTTCAATTTCTTACAAAAATGGGCAGCCTCAAGTAAACCGATCTCCGGATAACCTCCAACTTTTTTAAATACATGAGACCGGACAAATATCCCCTGATCGCCGTAATATCGCTGACGTACCCTATATCGTATCCTGTTTATAAACTCTACAATCCTGAGTCCAAACTCTTGCCCATCTAAGGAAAATTCAAATGCCCCGCCTACAACATTCGGATTTGTTAAAGCTCTTTCTATAGATTCATCATAACCTTGTGGAACTAACGTGTCCGCATCTAAAAATAAAAACACATCTCCAGTAGCAGACTGTGCAGCTTCGTTTAGAACATAAGCTCGACCGGGAGAAGCGTTATTACTCCTGACAAGTTTAACTCCAAGCTTAAGGGCTATTTCACAAGTCCCATCCGTAGAGCTTGAATCTGCTACGATTATCTCATACGGCTCTCCGAGAGTTGCGTTCCGCTTGATTTTTTCAATAGTTACAGGCAGATAAGCTACCTCGTTTAATGTAGGTATTATTATGCTCAGGTTCATAATTAGACCCAAAATTAAAACTCGTACTCTGGGAATAGGATAACAGCTCTTAGTTTAGATAAATATGGGTGATTTAAGATGCTAAATTATTGAGAAGGAAAAAAACTTTTTAATCTCGATAGAAAAAGGCGGATCAGAATGTTGTCATTCCAATCCGCCTGATAGATTTTCAAAATTAGCTAATTATGACGCACTGTGTTTTGGACTTTTTCTGCGGAGTAACACGAAAATTGATATTAAACCCATAGCACCAAACACTAAAAATAAACCCCATTGACTCAAGGTTGGTACATTGCGGACAATATCTTCACACGCTTCTTCAAATGCTAGCCCCCCAAGAGCTTCTCCGTCGGATACAGCGGACACACCAACAACAAAAGAGAATATTCCGGTATCAGGATTGATAGTAACTAGGAAGCCGCCGTCACTAGCTATACTATTACTGCGTGCAGTTCCACCGTATAAAGTTCCCTCGCAACCAAACTGAAGGCTTACTACACCACCCCTCGTTACAGGTGTGCCGTTGCCGTCAACTATAGGCGAGACAAAAGTAGCCGCTCCGGTATTGGGATTAATTAAATATAGACCTGGAGTGCCAGCGCCGTTGCCAGCCCTGAGTGAGCCCCAAAGATTGCCTTCGGCGTCAAAGGCAATAGCCTCAATTCCAGCTATAGTGCAAGAACCGTTACATGTACCGAATGGACCTATAACCGTAACCTCACCTGTAATCGTATTAATTACACCCAGATGAGTTCCTCCTGGGGGTTAATAATAAGTGAAGCGAACAATACTCCATTTGGACTAAAGTCCAATCCTGATGCAACAACGCCCCCCCGTTCATAAATCCTAAAAAAGTTGCAGCTCCGGTATCCAGATCAAAATTGAAGATCGAATCGCTACCTGCCCCCTGTCCTGCGTAACTTATCCCCGTCCCCGGATCAATCGCGAAACCCGGGAACCCCCCACCCACCCCGCTAGGTCCAACAACAGTTCCAATTCCAGTAACAGGGTCAATGGTAATGAGTTGACCTGGATTTGTCCCATATAAAGTCCCCTGCCCGGGAACAGCTTGGGCTTGTATGGGTAGAAACACTAATCCTATCAAAAGTAATACAGCAATTCCAAATAAAGAAATCCTAAGTTTGTTTAAAACAGTTTTCATGGTTCCTCCTCCTAAGATGATCTACCTGTATACATCACAATTTTTAGCAAATTACTATATGCAGTTCAAACAAATTATAAATATTGGAATTTCTCTACGAGATACCGCCTAGCTCAAGTAATACACCCCATTTATTTAAAACTTCCTTTAACAATTCCGGGTATTTACTGAGCTCGGGGTCTTCTTTAACTAGGTTAAATGCATCCTCTCTCGCCTCTCCCAATATACGGCTGTCTCTTATAAGGTTGGCGAATATGAACTGCGGGAGCCCTGACTGCTTGGTGCCGAGAAAATCCCCGGGACCTCTGATCATAAGATCAGCCTCTGCAATCTTAAAGCCGTCTGAAGTTTCTTCCATTATCATTAATCTCTTTTCCGCATCTTCTGAGCGTTTAAAACTTGAAATCAATACACAATAAGAATTATAGGAGCCCCTTCCAATTCGTCCACGCAACTGATGAAGCTGAGTAAGCCCGAATCTCTCGGCATTTTCTACAACCATTACAGTTGCGTTGGACACATCCACTCCTACTTCTATCACTGTAGTTGCCACCAGGATATCCAAATGATGAGATGTGAACCTTTTCATGACCGCTTCTTTCTCGTCCGTCTTCATCTTTCCGTGTAGAAGTCCAACCCTGAAATCGGGAAACACATCGTTCTGCAGCTCCTCAGCCATCTGTGTCGCATATTTTAAATCCTTAAAATCGGGGTTCTCAGATTCCTCTATCATGGGATAAACAACGTATGCTTGTCTTCCCTTTTCAATCTCCTTACGTACAATGCCGTATGCCCTCTCGCGTGAGCCTTTCTGATCGTAATAAACCTTTGTCTTTATTTCTTTCCTACCCGGAGGAAGCTCATCTAATACTGAAACATCGAGGTCTCCATAAACAGTCAGAGCAAGGGTACGGGGAATAGGAGTAGCGGTCATTACGAGAACATCCGGATTGAGCCCCTTACTCATTAACTCAGCCCTCTGCATTACACCAAAACGGTGCTGCTCATCGATCACTACAAGCCCAAGATTTTTGAAATCAACTTTATCCTGAATCAGCGCATGAGTCCCTACAGCAATCTGGGCTTCCCCTGACATTAACGCTTTATAATATGTATTCTTTTCACTCTTGCTTAGTGCGCTCTTTAGAAAAACCACACGGAGCCCCATCTTTTTTACATATTCCAGAACAGAGGTCAAATGCTGCTCAGCAAGTATCTCTGTCGGGGCCATGAGCACCGCTTGATACCCGGACTCAACCGCCTTTAGAATCGAAAGAACCGCAACTATAGTTTTTCCGCTCCCCACGTCCCCTTGAAGGAGACGGTTCATAGGTCTACTGGAGCGCATATCTCGCTCAATTTCAGAAAGCACTCTTTTTTGAGAGGATGTAAGGTCAAACGGAAGCTTATTAACAAGATTTTGAGATAGCTCCCCTGTGGGAGAAAAAGCTATTCCCGGAAGATTGGCAACATCTCTTTTTTTTATGGCAAGTCCAATCTCTGTTAAGAAAAACTCAGAATAAGAAACTGTGTTATGAGGATTGGATTCATAGACTGAGTTTTTATCGAATAAGTCGATAACTCTATCTTGATCATCAGGGAAATGCACTCTTTTGAGTGCGGAGTTAAATTCTAGAGCGCCTCTTCTTCTCTTTATTTCATCAGGGATAAATGATGGGACATATGATCCATAGGTGTCGACCACGGATTTCATAATTCTTCTCATGCGTCTTTGCTTTATGCCTTCGGTAAGAGGGTATATAGGAACAATGCGGTTAAAATGTATATGGTCTTCGTCAATTTCTTCGCCCTCATCTATTACTTCAATATCCTCGGGTCTTGGATGCACGATCTGAAGCACATCCCGGTATCCTAAGGTGACTTCGCTCGTTAGTATGACAGACGCTCCTTTTTTGTAAGCAGTCTTAAGGTATTTTTCATTAAATTGAAACCAGACCAGGGTAATTGTCCCTGTCCCGTCTGAGATAACCACTTGATAAATGCCCCTTCTCTTAGTCCTAATTTTCCCAGCGAGCATTATGCGACCCATAACAGTCTCACGCTCACCGGGGATGAGTTTGGATATGCTTTTAACAGTTCTTCGGTCCTCATAGGCGCGTGGGAAGTAGTAAAGAGCATCTTCCACGCTCTCTATACCTTTTTTTTTCAATATTGAGGCTATCCTGGGACCAACGCCTTTTACAAACTGGATCGGTATCTGTGATATGTCCCCTACTTCATCGGAATCTCTATCTATTTCATGAGACAATGAAGCGTCATCTTCATGAGAAGACCTTTTTACTTCTGATTCGAGCACCTGTTCTTGATTGTGAGAAACTAGAGGGATATCACTATTTCTCAATTTTTCTATTATGCCCAGAGAATTTTCGATGACTCCCCTTTTCTTTCCTATTTCAAGTCCCTCATAAGTTATAAATAACCTTTTTATATTTTCGATGGCATCAGATTGCCCTGCGGATAAGGGCAATGACAGCGCTTTTAGCGCTAAATCACCTACAAGCTGATCTAAGGCCTTTATCTTGTCTAAATTTGTATAATCTTTCTTAGATGCAAACTTAAGGGGTTTCTCAAGTGCGTCTAATATTCTAATTAGGTCATCTGACATTATTAAGATTTTACAGTCTGTTTGGCAACGATTGCAAGCTGAGATATTCGGATCTGCTCTGATTTTAATATTTATAACATCTCAATTTATAAATTGTTAAACGATTCAGTTGACTGGTGTGTAAAAAGATACTACGAAATATAGTGTATTTTGACACAATTTTGTATCCTTAAACTAACCGGCAGATTAAGCCAGAACCATAAACAACTGATATTACAGAGTAATTTGGATTCATCTTCATATGGCATGCATATTGCAACATTAATAGCAAGAAAAGCAAGGCAAGAGTCCGAAATACTTTTTCGGCTTTCTCCTGCCGAGCACCAAAAGAAACTGTATGACAGTAGACAAAATATTCAATAGGAGAAGATAATGAAACAAGTAGAAATTAGTGAATTAGAACACCTATCGGATACACCTAAGAATTCTGGAGAACCATACAGCCTAGACGAGGATGTGAATTATGAATTGAGTCACCAAATGTCTAATGAAGAAACTGAACTGGTAATCCGGAAGAACAACAAAGAAACCAGTTATTCACATGATAATCAATATAGATTACTAAATAATTATTTCCAGGATATAGCGAGCGAGCCGCTTCTTACTATAAGAGAAGAAATAGAAATCCCTGCTAAAATCAAAAAGTGTGAGTCAAAAGCAACACAAATTAAATGGTTACTAAGATCAATATCTGAAGAATCAATATTAAAAGAAAACAAGAATGAAACATTAAAAAGGCAAAAAGATATTGAAATACTAAAGGCCTCTTATAGAGCATATACGGAGAAAGCAAAGGAATTAAAAAGAAGATTTGCTAATGCCAATTTAAGATTAGTCATCAGTATTGCTAAAAGATATTTAAATCACGGACTTCCGTTTCTCGATTTAATTCAGGAAGGCAATATAGGCCTTATGAGAGCTATAGATAGGTTTGATTACACTAAGGGTTACAGATTTTCCACATACGCATCCTGGTGGATATACCAATCGATAACAAGGGCAATTCTAGTTTATAAAGGAGTAGTAAGAGTCCCGGTATATTTACTAGAGGTTACAAGTAGAGTTTATAGAACCAGAGCTATACTTCTTAAAGATACCGGTAAGAGCCCTACGGCAGATGAAATAGCCGAGCGCTCAGGTGTCTCAGTAAAATATGTAAAGCGAATAATGAAAATTACCAACAACTCCATAAGCCTGGACTCACCGCTCGATGGAGAAAAAAGGACCTTGTATGACTTTATAGAGAACGAAGAGTCTGTTTCCCCTGATTCACTAAGTGTAGATAAAGAATTAAAACAAAGCATAAGAAACTCCTTATCACTCCTATCCGCAAAAGAAGAAGAAGTATTAAGAATGCGCTTTGGAATAGACAGAGATGATACCGTCACGCTCGACGACATTGGTAAAAAGTTTAAACTAACAAGAGAAAGAATTAGGCAGATTGAGAAAAAGGCGTTGAGAAAACTCTCTGTTTCCAAGATGAGAAAAGCATTGAGGAATTTTTGCTGACAAGAATTTAATGGATTTCTACAAGGATATTTTAATTTTGATGAAGTATGTGCGAAATCACACATTGCACATTGTGCAATTTTACACATTAAAGGGCCTTTTCAAAGCTAATTAAAGATGATAGAATATCTAAGCGATTGTAATAATTGCTTATTACCAAAGGGTTGGAATGTGGTACAAATCTTGCACCATATAAATCTTGATATTAAGAAGCTAGTCGTATAAAATCGATTAGCAAATCACAAGAAGGAGGTTTTTGTTATGAGAGTAGTTACATTTATTTTTGCGTTAATGTTGGTT
>DAOVUC010000152.1 GCA_030632765.1 Candidatus Dadabacteria bacterium | reverse complement strand
TAATGCCGCCTTTAACAAATTTGATTCTGGGATCCAGATATACATACAATATATCTACAGTCAGGTTGGCTAGTACAAGTATGATCGTATATACGATAGTAATTCCCATTACTAAGGGGTAGTCCCTGTTTGAAACCGCCAGCACAAAAAATCTTCCTATACCGGGGATAGCAAAAATGTGTTCTACAACAAATGAGCCCGTAATTAGAAAAGCTGTTATGGGCCCGATTACAGTAACAACCGGAATCAAGGCATTTCTCAGAATGTGTTTTGTAACTACCACAAAGTTGCTAAGCCCCTTTGCGCGAGCTGTTCTAACAAATAGCGCCTCTGAAGTCTCCAACATGCTTGCACGTATCAGACGCGCAAGATAGGCCGCGGGGCCGGCGGCAAGTGTTAACGCAGGCAGCACTATATGGCTTGGACTTCCCCACAGAGCGGCAGGGAGCCATCTTAATTTAACGGAAAAAAAATAGATAAGCACAGCCCCTATTACAAAACTTGGGACTGATACAAGGGCCGTAGCGGTCGATACCGCAACAAAATCAAAAAGTCCCCGAGGTTTTATTGCTGATACTATTCCCACAAGACTGCCCAAAGCTATAGAAACAAAGAGTCCTACAATCCCAAGCTCAACGGATACAGGGAGAGTCTCTTTTATTATGTTGTTGACCGATCTATCTACGTATTTGTATGAAGGCCCGAAATCTCCTTTAGAGAGGCCTTTTAAATAGATTGAGTACTGTTTCCAAGCAGGTTCGTTTAAGTTATATTTTGCTTCTATGTTTTTACGGATTTGATCCGGGAGTTCTTTTTCTTCATCAAATGGACCGCCGGGAAGCATTCTTAACAGGAAAAAAGTTATTGTTACGACTACGAATACGACAAATATCCCTGTTAGTACGCGGCTGAGGATGAATTTAACAATCAAGCCTGCTTCCTTTTCAACCCTCTTTTCTCACGACAAAGCTTTGTTTAGATAGAAGACCCTTAGAGTCCTTAGCTATAATAGTTATGAGATTAATTTCTTCATCAAGCGTTAGTTCTAGAGAAACCGGGACATTAGTTTTTGTCGAAGGCACTAAAGCAACTTTATCATCACCTAAGAAGACTGAAACAAGCTCTATTCCATCCTGGTCATTTATCTCTCCATAAATATTTATAACATTAGAGTTTGTTAATACCGGAGGATTTTTAATATTAATAATGGGCGGAGCTTCAAAAGTTTCTTGAAAATGAGGATGGTCCGAAAAAGTAGAGCCCGCGTTTTCTGATGTTCGAACCTTGTCTTTATTGATCCAGCCCATCAAGTTTTCATTTAAGTTTACTTTAATCCAATCCTCATTTTGTCCCACCGCTCTGAGTTCAGTTCCTTTTTGAGAGAGTGCTGTTATGGGAGCTTCTGTAAATCCACCTCCTCTAATTGGAGTATTATCATTCTTCAATAAAACATATTGGTTGTTCTCTTTATAGTTTGATACCTTTATATTATTAGGTATCGATACCTTACTTGTAATTCCGTCTCTAAATATCTCATCTATAATTTGAATCTCGAGGTCGATTGGAGACTCGAAATTCTTTACATTAAAAGTGAAGTTTGTTTCTCTTATTTCTCCTGGAGCAAGGGTCTCAAGCTCGGTTCTTCCTTTTTCTAAAAATATTTTTTCACCGGAGAGGTTTTTTAAGCTTACGACAGTTTTCTCAGATGAGCCATTGCCAATATTCTTTACCCTAATTACAAGTGCTATCTTTTCCCCTGTCTCAGGGATCCCATTTCCGTTTCCAGCTGAGCCATATCTTCCATCATCAACTATTTCATAATTATATGCATAAAGCGGTCTAGGAAGCGCGTTGATCTTAACATTAAAGTCGTAATTGGGAATTGTGGATTTATGCGCATCCTGGAATTTGAGCGACACTTTATCTTCCCTTGTTAATGCCCATTTGGGTATTTCAACCTTTGTGCTCCAGACTTTTTTCTCACCTGGATTTAGTTTCCCGAATATAAGTTCTTTTCCGTTCTCAATTAAGTTTTTAGATTCAGTAGTCGCGCTTAATCTATAGAGAGGTTCAAGGCCGGTGTTTTCTACTTCGACGGTAATTTCAACTTCGTCCCCTGCTCTACCTTCTGGAATTTGAGGAATTATCTTCACTCTCATTGATGGGGCAGAAGATGCTTTTTTCCCGTAAGACCAGTCCACCCCTAATGTCTCCCACTGATTCACGATCTTATTGTCTTGTTCCTTAGTAATTTTGCTTATATCTCTTTGGATTTGATCTAGAGCCTCTTGTCTGGAAGGAGTATTTGATGAAAGGATAATATCTCTGGCTAATGATACGTAAAAGTCTTTCTCGATCTTTTCTCTTTTTTCTTCTTTGGTTAACGCCTCTTCAGGTGTTGGCTCTTCTTCGTTGTCATTAATCTCTATATCTTCAAGGTAAGTTATAGAATATATCGGATTCTCACGATTCTCTTGGATTGGCTTATTGGATTTTCCGTTTAGTTTATTTAATCGCGGCTCTAAATTAGAGTTAAATACTATGGAATCTTTTGTGATTGTCGTCGGATGTAAAATAATGTCCGGGGTAACACCAACATCCTGGATAGAGATGTCACCTGGAGTCAAATATTGAGCTATTGTAAGCTTTAATGCTGACCCGTCGTGTAAATCAAATATCTGTTGTACCGATCCTTTCCCGAAGGTTCTTTCTCCTATTATGACTGCACGCTCATTATTCTTTAGCGCGCCTGCAACAATTTCTGAGGCGCTTGCACTACCGGCGTCTACTAGTACAACTACATTGCCGTCATATTGATGATCCTTGTCGTTTGCATGGTAACGCTTCGAGGAGTTGCCTACCTTAGTAGTTACAATTACTCCATCAGTCAAGAAGAGGTCTGATATCCTCTCTGCCTGATCTAACAGACCGCCCGGGTTTCCCCTAAGGTCCAATATAATTCCTTTGGGGGTGTCCCCGCCGTTTTTAAGATTTTCAACAATGCTGTCTAGAGTGTTTTTTTGGAAATCCCGAATTCTCACATAACGTATCCCATCGTCCAGATCAAATGTCTCAACGCTTTCAATCTTGATCGTATCGCGCATTATCTCATATTCTTTAGGTTGAGCGAAGCTTTTTCTATTTATATGAATGGCGACTCGAGTTCCTTTAGGTCCCCTTAATTTGCTTACGGCTTCGATAAGAGACATATTGATAGTTGATTCATCTTCAATCTGGACAATTTTATCATTAGGTTTGATTCCAACTTTATATGCGGGTGTACCTTCAATTGGAGAAATAACTGTAAGTTCTCCATCCCTGATTCCTATAACAATTCCAAGCCCCCCAAAACTGCCTTCAGTCTCAATCATAAATTCCTTATAAACCTGAGGTGTGATGATCCCCGAATGTGCATCGAGATTTTTTAGCATCTCGTCCAACACGGCATACTCTAATTCATTTATCTCGAGATCTTTAGAAGTCAGGTTAGGGGTAATAAACTCGAAGATTTGGTCAAGTTGCCTCGTTACGTCGTCCAGATTCTGTATTTCTCCCATATCAAAGGTTTGCTTTTCGTTCACTACCCGAACCTCAATTATCTGGCCATCCTCTCCATCAGGGAAATCTACAAGCACTTCATCCACAATCCTCTCGAGTCTTCCTAATGCCTTGGTCAACATTTTTTTGGGTTCAATAGAGGGCTTGTCGACATAATATCGATTAACATACTGCATAACAATATTTGTTATGTTTAAATTTTGAGCTTGTGCCGTTCGTTCGAAATTACCTAGAGTTGGCAATAGGAATATAATATAAGCAAGAGTTAAAAGTACGGCCCCCGCTACGAAGATTCTTTTTGCTATGGTTGAGGATCTTATCAAAATCTTTTCTCCTTATAATTTGTTATAATTATTCCACTATATAAGGGAGCAATCAAATAAAAGTTAGTAATCCGATTCAACCCTTTATATAGAGATTCTATTTATGGTTCTTATATTGAGGTATTTGTTTAACTCCCCGAACCCTTAATAATTGTAACAGATTTTCAAGAGAAGTGTTCAATGTATTAAAATACTTTGCTTATATCCGTATATATAGTCTATCATATAAGTGTTCAAAATATGCATCGATAAGTGGTAGTGGGGAGCATTGCTAGACGGTGCTTTTGGGGTAAGAGTTACTGTAGTTTCGCAAAGAGCGTCAAGAGAGTCTGCATCTGAAGTGCGGCCTGCTGTTTATTCAGAGGAATGATGGATTTCAAGTTGCGTTTGATGCTCAAAATAATTTAAAGAAATTGATTCTGAAATTGTAATAGCATTCTGCAGTCTTGGTGGTGCTGCTACATGCACATATACAAACAGCCTGAATGTAGTCGATGTCCCAACCTTTTCAGAATGGGTCCTTTAGCTATGGCTAGGGTTTTAGGCATAGTTGGATTTATTGTTATCAGGTGAAAAAATAACTGATAAAATGACTAACAACACTACAATTTAAATACTTCAAAGTGAGCTTCGACTCTCTTTTTAATTTGGTCACTAAGCGGAGCAAGGTACTTATACTATTAATATAACAATTCTAACTTAAATAGAGCCTGATAAAATGGAGGAGTGCGTGTAAGAGTTGAAAGTGATGGTTATGGTTATTCACCCCGGTTGGCGCTTCACCGCAAATTCTTCTACGTTTGTTTATGAATTATTTACTGTGATCAGGAGATTTTGGAGGGGGATGGTTTGGAATTTCTCTCCAACTGAAAGATATGCCATACTTAAGACTTGAGGGCTCAGAACTCCTACTGCTTGTGTTCTCCCAGCGTGACGGGCAAGTCAAAAAGTTACAAGCCACATCTTCCTTTGTTACTTAATTGCAGAAATTTAGCGAGGAACAGTCAGTACAAACATCTGGACAGCAATCACCTAATCCATTACACAGATTATCACACCAGCATCCCTCTGGAGCCCGTGTGCCACATTGACCTGAACAAAAGCCCCCCACAGGTGGCGGGTCATTGCAATCCGGAATTCCATTTCCATCCGAGTCTGTATCCGCAACACCACAGCCGCATATACCCGCTTCTACCTTACCCGGATCATTGGGGCAATTGTCATTACAGTCAGCTGTTCCGTCTCCGTCTGAGTCCGGGCCGTCTGGATCACATTGAGGT
>DAOVUC010000270.1 GCA_030632765.1 Candidatus Dadabacteria bacterium | reverse complement strand
ACTTCTTCTATTTATCGCACTTATCATAGGGTGTGGTGGAATAAACAAGAGTTATCCCGAAAGAACATATTACTTATTTGAAGTATCAGAACCAAGTAATCCTTTGACTCCGGTTCAAGGAACGACTGTTGAAGTCAAAAGATTTAGCATTTCACCTGGAAACGAAGGTAAGGAATTTGTATACAGAACAACTGATATACAATATCTATCTGATTTTTACAACCAGTTCTTCAGACCGCCAAGTGTTATATTGACGGAAGCAGTTACCCAGTGGCTTGATCAAGCTCAAGTATTTGAAGACGTCTTAAACCCGGTAAGCCAGGCATTTCCTATATATTTTATTGAAGGCAACGTAGTAGAACTGTACGGTGACTATAGAAACCAATCTGCTGCTAAAGCAGTCATGAAGATCCAATTTTATTTACTTAAAACCTCAGATCTTGGCGATCAACCAAATATAGTTTTTGGTAAAACCTACAAGTCTGAAAAGCCTATAGGCTCAGCTACTCCGCAAGCTTTAATGAACGGCTGGAATCTTGCGCTTGAAGATATTTTAGGTGAATTCCTTAAAGACCTGAGTTATTATCTACCTAGGGATCAATAATAGCCATAAAATCGGAATAAGAGTACTTATTTCTAACTCATACACTGTGCTATTATTAAATTTAGCAAGAGGAGCAATATGCGGGCAGTTTTAATTATTATTTTCGTTCTATTGATAGCTGTATTGGGGCTGCCGTACTGGTTTGGCATGAAGGCTGAACATGAATACAACAATCTAATGGAAACGGTATCTAAATTTAAGAGCCTGGAAATTGTTAGCAAAAGCTATAAACGAGGTTGGTTAAAATCTTCAGCAGAAACATCATTTTTGATAAACGAAGGAGAAGAAACCCCTTTTAAGATTATAGGAAAAGATACTATATATCACGGCCCGGTTCCCATAGGACTGCTCTCCAAAGGAAAACTCAATCTAAAACCGGTTATGGCCGTTATTGAAACTAAATCTGAAATAACGACTGCTACAAAAAAGGAATACGCCGAATTAATTGAGTCATTACCCCCCCTTAATTTTGAAACAATTCTCGCGCTAAACGGACATGGAACTACTGTTGTTTCAATACCCAGCGTCTACAAAAAACTTGAAGATGGGAAAACACTCAATTGGTCGGGACTCAGTGGTGCTATAAATTTTACTCCTGATCTTAAAGAAGTCACAACTGTTATTAATTCTTCTAATATAGAAATAGAGGACGATACTTTTCGTGTGCACATAAGTGGTATTGATATTAACTCTAATTTGCACTATCCGGCTTCTAATTATACAAACCCCCTGGGTGATATTGATGTAAGAATAGGAGAATTTAGCTCAGAAGGTAAAGATGATGGCGAACTTAATAAAGTAACACTCACAAATCTGCAATTTACTGGTTTTACAAATCAAAATGGGAACCTGCTTAACCACACACATAGTTTAGAATTCGAGACACTTACAGTAGGCGGAAACAGTTATGGCCCGGGTATATATGAGCTTGAATTAAGGAATATAAATAAAGGTGCTTTTGAGGAAATACAAAAGGAACTTAACGAGGATCAGAACACTCTGCAATCCGCTACGGCAAGCGAGGCGCTTTGGGCACAAATAATGAAGGTACTCCCTCAATTGTTAGAAGGCTCGCCTGAAATCGAGCTCACAAAACTAAACATAAAAACGGGAGACGGTGAGCTTCTAGGCCATGCCCTGATCTCACTAAATGGAGACAATCTTGATAATCCTGGGCTCGCTACAAATCCCTTGTTTTTATTGACGGCGGTATCGGCTGAGGTCAGACTATCTGTCTCAAAACCCCTTCTGGAAAATTTATTGAAAGATTATAAAATCGAAGAGATCACTGATGAAAAAAATAGTCAAAATGAAGAACTACCCGACGACAAGGAACTTCAAAATCTAGCTACGACCAAAGCCCTCTCAGAGATCAAACAAATGGTAGATCAAAACATATTGGTCATCAAAGATGGTAATTACGAAATAGTGGCCACCTATAGACTCGGACAAATTACATTAAACGGTAACCCTCTTGATCTAAGCTCTTTATTGAATTTATAAGACTTTAGAGACTGGTCTTAAATTTAGACTCCATTTCTTTATACTTAGCAGTATTAATGACCTCTTCAAAATCCTTAAACATAAGCATCTCTTCAAATCCCTGTGTAGTTCCGTTTTCTTTGAGATGATTGAAACAGGCTTCTATGGCTCTAGTTGCCGAAAATAGACCTGAGAGGGGATAAACAACTATTTTATAACCTAGTTGCTCCAGTTCTTTTGTGCTTAAGAAAGGTGTTTTACCTCCCTCAACCATATTCGCGAAAATCGGCGCATCTTCAAAGGCTCCCGCAATTTCTTTAAGCTCCTCCACACCTTGTGGGGCCTCGATAAACACAATATCGGCGCCGGCCTCAAAATAGGCTCTGCCCCTTTTTATAGCATCATCAAGACCGTGGGACGCCCGGGCGTCTGTGCGTCCGATTATCACAAGCCCGCTATCCCCCCGCGCCTGAGCAGCGGCACGTATTTTCTCTACATGCTCGCCCATAGTGATAACCTGCTTCCCCTCAAAATGCCCGCACTTCTTAGGCCACTCCTGATCCTCAAGAATGATCCCTCCGGCCCCAATACTCACGACATCCTCTACAGTGCTCATAACATTTAGCGGATTGCCGTATCCGGTATCAATGTCAACAACTACAGGGATGTCTACAGATTTCACAATCCGGCTTACGCTCCACAACATTTCAGTTGCGGTTAAAAAACCAAAATCAGGCCTTCCAAGCGTTGCAGCCGATATACCAAAACCGCTGGTAAAAGCCACTTTAAAACCGGCTTTCTCAGCAAGCTTTACGCTCACACAGTCATACACTCCGGGAAGCACCAAGATTCCTGGATCAGATAAAATTTCTCTTAATTTCTGCCCTTTAGT
>DAOVUC010000075.1 GCA_030632765.1 Candidatus Dadabacteria bacterium | reverse complement strand
CTTTTGGAATTATTATCATGAAAGAACCAGACTCTGAATATCAATTCATTCGTATTGAGTTATCACATAAATAATAAATTTAAGAACCTAAATAACCGTAGTGCTGTAGCACCAGGATCGCTATGCTGATAACGATAAGATTTAATATGGCTATAGGAAAAAGAACTTTCCAGCCGAGGTTCATAACCTGATCATAGCGGAATCGTGGCAGGGTGAATCTGACCCAGATAAAAAAGAACAGGAACATGAGCACCTTGCCTACGAAAACAATTGGAGGCAGGTACCAGTACGTATCGATATCAATCCCAAACCAGCCGCCGAAGGGCAGCGGATACCACCCGCCGAAGAACAGCGCCACAATAAGACACGACATGACTATCATGTGCGTATACTCAGCCATAAAAAACATTGCGTACTTCATACCGCTATATTCAGTAAGATACCCGGCCACAATCTCTGTTTCAGCCTCAGGCATATCAAACGGAAGCCTATTGGTCTCCGCAAAGACAGCCACTATGAAGACTATGAATCCAAGTATTTGAGGAAATACAAACCAGTAGTGCTGCTGTGCTTCGATAATATCCTCAAGTCTTAATGAGCCCGTCCAGGCAATTACTCCCAGAATTGAAATCCCCATAGCAAGCTCATAGCTCACCATCTGCGCAGCTCCCCTAAGCCCGCCCAGGAACGAATACTTGCTGTTGGACGCCCAGCCGCCCAGCACAACCCCATAGACGCTTAATGAGCCTATTGCCAGTATGTATAGAATCCCGACATTTAAGTCAGCGATTTGGAGCTTCACAAATATAGGATCTTGAAGCAGTCCAAAAAAGGTTGTTTCAAATCCTCTCCCTATCGGGATTACAGCAAGAGCAATTAATGCTGTGACAAGGGAGAATGCGGGCGCTGCTATATATATGTATTTGTTAGCGTCTCTAGGAATTATATCTTCTTTGAATATAAACTTTACGCCGTCTGCCAGGGTTTGGAGAAAGCCAAACGGACCTACGCGGTTTGGACCTATCCTATCCTGAATAAATGCGCTTACCCGTCTCTCGGCAAATGTTAAATATGCGACAAGTGTGAGAATAACGAAAAAAACCAGCACAATTTTTATTATTGCTATTCCTAATTCAGCCCAAATCATAGTTAGTCTCTTTGTATGTAACCTTAGCCGGTTGTGCTTGCCCCGAGCATGCCGATGTTATCGTAATTTATTCCCTCATAAGTAGGTACGCTCCGGGCTATATCCAGCATAATTTGTGAGGGGTTGTCATAGAGGAAGCTTTGTTCCTGCAATCTTCTTCCCAAAAGGGTCAATATCTCCCAATCAGGCTTTGCTGTTCCCGGCGGTTCAATAACTTGCTTTACCCTTTGGACTCTTCCCCGGTCATTTGTAAAGGTACCTTCTTTTTCATAAGCACTCGCGCCTGGGAGTATCGCATTAGCCAGTCTAGCGGTGTCACTAAGTTTATAGTCCTGTACGACGAGAAGAGATAGCTCTGAAAGAGCTTCTTTAAGTGATTCCCTGTCGTCTTTTAAAACGTGATCAAATAAATCAAGTCCCGCAACATAAAGAACCTTAACTTTACCATCCAAAATGGAATCTATTACTCCTAAAACATGGTTTGATCCATATGGGAAACCCATATCCTTAACGCCGGTACTATTTGGGTAAGGGTCAGTACTTAATAAACCATGAAGTTTTAAATCATTAATTAATCCTATGTTACCCGCGACCTTACTTGTCTTTATAGTCTGGGTTATTTTCTTTAGGAGATATAGCTCTTCGTTGGTAAGTGTTGCCGATCCTAAGAACGCCACAGATTCCGGGGACTGGTTTGCTGCTTTGGTAATCTCCCTACTTACAAAATCTATCGCCTGGTCCCACTGAGAAAGCTTAAAGCCCTCACCGTTTCTTAGTATCGGGTCCTTGAGGCGCATATTATCCTCTTGCATTTCCTTAAAGTTGTAGCGTCCCCTGTCACAGATCCAATGCTCGTTTACATCCATATTCGTCCTCGGTCTCACTCTTGAGACCCTGCCTTTTCTGGGGTCAACCCCTACGGTAATGTTGCAGCCGTTACTACACAGAGAGCATACTGTGTCAGTAAATTTCCAGTACCAGACCCTTTCTTCATGAAGCGTATCTTTGTTAAGTAGGGCCCCTACAGGACATAGATCAGTAACATTCCCTGCGAGTTCGTTGTCCAGATTTTTGCCCGGGAATACTACAATCTTTTTCCTAAAACCACGCCCGCTAAACCCGAGTTCCCCTGTTTTGGTAACTTCATCGGTGAACCTAACACACCTTGTGCACATTATGCAGCGGTTTGGATCATAAAGTATTTTATCGCTAAGATAGTATTTCTTTCTGACCTTTTTCTGCTCCGGACCCTCAAACCTGCTATATCCCGGTCCGTGTTGTACAGTTGTAAGCTGAAGCGGGCACTCCCCCCCCTTATCGCATATTGGGCAGTCTAGTGGGTGATTTATTAAAGTGAATTCTACAGTGGCTTTTCTGGCTTTTACCGCTCTATCAGAGTTTGTTTTAACTATAATCCCATCGCGAACATAGGTATTGCAAGCGGGCATGACCTTGGGAACCCCTTCCACTTCAACAAGGCATTGTCTACACTGGGCGACCACGCTAAGGGCTGGATGGTAGCAAAAATGGGGAATATCTATACCAATCCTGGACGCCGCCTGAATTAGATTCAGACCGTTTTCAACTTCTATTTCCTTTCCGTCTATTGTGAGTTTTGGCATAGAGAATATCTACAAAATCGAAAGCTTCGAAAATAGTATCTGACCATTATTGTATTAGCAAGTTAAAGAGGATGCCCGTCGTTTATTAGAGATTTAGAACAAGACAGTTAATACAATATTAGGTATTGGATGGTGGATGGAATTTCTATAAAAAACAGTGATTTTCAGGATACTTACGCCTCAAATGGATTAAGCGAAGCATTTCTCACCAAGATGTTGTTTATATAGGGTTGTGTTATACTTGAATTATAAGGATATGCGCTCAAAAGTACTTAAACCCATAGGAATATTTCTTCTAATTTTAGCCCTCTTGGTAGGTCTAACATTTTTCGTTGTCCAATCCAGTTTTTTTAAGCAATTTTTGAGGGTTACAACAAATGCAATCGTTAGCTCCCTTACTAACCAGGGCTTTATAATCGGCAGCATCGAGGGGGACTTCCTTAGAGGGATTATACTCCGCGATGTTTCCTTTGAGATTGAGGGTCAGCCCTTCATCGAATCAGATGAGATATTTATTGATTATTCCCTGCCGCTTCTTCTGGACAGCTCTATGTTGTTTAGCAAAGTCATTCCCCTTGATGAAGTATCCATAACAGGGCTTCAAATCCACCTAGTTCATTATGAGGACCGTACCTGGAATTTTGAAAAGCTCGGCGCTTGGGAAGAAGAGAAGGATCCACAAGAGTCACCACAATGGAATGTCTTTATTCAGAATGCTATTTTGACTCAAGCTAAAATCAGGATTGACGACCGTGTTAAAAAGGAAGTAACGGACCTTAAGTCAGACAAGATAGATCTCACTATCAAGATGTTCAAGATAGATGAGAGGGTAGAGATCGAACTGCGAAAGAGCAATCTAGGGATTTTATTTCAAGATACTGATAGCGATACTTTGTACTTGGACGATATCTTGGGCAGGGCGACTTATACTAAGGGAAAAGGAGTAGATAAATTTGATGTAAAGCGTTTAGATTTTCATTCCGGCGATGCTGAATTTAGAGTAAAAGGGTTTGCAACAAATCTGAAACATCCCGAATTTACTCTTACCGCTACTGCAGAGAACTTTGGTTTGGATGAGGGTATTGGCAATATCAATATGGAGTTAGTCGCCAATGGCGATTATGAAAACTATCGATATTTACGAGCTAACGGGAAACTTAAACTCGTAGATTCAACTTTAAGAGGAGAGGGTTTACAGGGTGGGATTGATGTTATAAATGTTGATGGCTCAGATATAGTGCTAAAGGGAGGGTCACTAAATACAGATTTTGGGAGTGTCTCATTTGATGGGAAATTAGACTTGGAGCAGATGCTGGCTGAGGGGGCAAATAACAAACTTGATATTAATTTCACAATTGATTCTTTGCAAGCTTCACGAGTTTTTGAAATGGTAGAAGAGAGCAATGTGCTGGAAGAAGACGTGAGTTTAGAAGAGAGAGCAAATTCAATTCTCGACGCAAACTTAAACGCCACATTTAATATAAGGGGAGATTGGAATAAGCGCCGCAGTTTACAAGCACAGCTTGATTTAGCCAGTCTAAACCTTACGGGTAGTGATGTAGGGGAACTGAGAGTAAGCGGTCCACTACAGATAACGGGCTCTAAAGTGGATTATGATCTAAATACAAGTTTTGTTAAGGCAGACTTAGCTTTCTTACTAAAGGATGAACATTATAAGAGCAGCATTAATTCAAATCTTCAATTAAAAGGCTCTGTTCCGTTAGAAGGGGATTTTCTAGACGGCTTTGTAGGCTCCATACAAGGCGAGATTTTGCCCTCCACCCTATCCGGGCTCGATATAAAACGGGGGGAACTTAAGGCTTCCTACAATGAGAGGGTACTCAAAATACAATCTCTTTCTGTTGACTCAGACGAGGTAACTCTTAAAGCATCCGGAAGTTTTAGCAATGAGGGGTCTAAAGGGATTAAATATAATGCTGATATCAGAGACCTTAGCGTATTGTCTAATTTTATAGACAATTTTGATGTTAAAGGGTTCCTTAAATTAAGCGGTACCTTAAAAGGTGATTTTACCAGGCCCAGAATAATTCTCAGTGCGAGAGGATCTGAGTTGGCCGACGATAAAGAAAGTTTTCTAATTCAAGAGTTAGATATTTCTGGAGACAGCTTCTTTAGTTACCAGGATCCCAGGCTCCATGTTAAAGGAACTCTAAGGGGCGCTGAAATTAATGGCAAAAGGATTAAATCCGCAACTTTCCAAGCTGACAGCAAGGGTGAATTGATAGATGGAAGCCTTAATATTTTGGGGGCATTTAATACCAGATATAAAATGGATTTTAGGCTCACCGAGCTAAATGAAAATGAGACGAAGCTGGAAATAAGTAAAATCAACCTGAATTTTCAAAAAGAGGTTCTCAATAATAAGACCCCGGTACTCCTATCAGTTTTCAAAGATAAAATAAGCATAAGTTCTTTTAATCTCTATCACAAAGATAACTATATTATTGGAGCGGTTGATCTGGGTTTTGACGGCAGTCTGAGTGGATCTTTAGAGCTTAAGAAGTTAAACCTGGAGGATGTATCTCAGTTATTAAACCTCTTTTTCCCATTAAAAGGGCAGCTTACAGGAAATATAGATTTAGACACCTCTCTTAAATACCCGGATATAAAAACCAATATTAGTGCAAAGAACCTGGAGTTTATGAACTTTAAAAGTGATGAGCTTATTCTAAATCTTCTAGTTTCTAAAAGCGGTATAGATTTTAACCTCGATGTAACCGATAAGTCTCAAAAGATTCTTACCGCATCTGGAAAAGCAAATATAGATCTTAGTTCTCCGGACCTAATGGATGCTTATAAGCAAGCAACTATTGATCTGAGTGTTAGATCCGACGGAATTGACATCAGTCCGCTTGCCGCATTTAATCCCGAGCTTGAGAAAATAGACGGGAAGTTAAAGATTGATGTAAGTGCTTTCGGCACTGGAGAGAAACCCAATGTGGCAGGCAAAATTGAGATCGAAGACATTAAGCTTGATTTGTACTCTCTACGTAACGAGGTAGAAATACCTTATTGCGTTATGGACCTGGACGGAGATTACGGGATTTTACAGCCTGCAGCTATAAATTCCGGAGAGGGGGGAGGGATTTTTGGAGGAACAGTTGACCTGCGCGATCTGTCTTATACCGCCAAGGGTACTATGAAAGAGTTCCTAGTGAAATCAAATCCTGATGATGTTACTGCCAATCTCGATGGTGAGTTGAATGTTAAGGGGCAGGGCTTTAAGGCATTTATAGATGGAAGTCTTACGGCAAGAGAGGTAAAGGCTATTGTTCCCGAGAAGCCGGTAAAATACATTGAAAATATACAATTTGTTGATGATAGAAACATTCAGGCTGATGTATTTATCTTCACAGGTAAGGGCCCGTTTGACTATTTTATTGAACATATTGCCATGGATATTGATGTTGATATACCAACTAATTCCTGGGTTAAGGGAAGTGGAGCTAGTATTGAAGTGGAGGGGAAGCTCACAGTTAAGAAAAATTATGGAGAGATGTATGTTGTAGGTGGCAATATTGATGTAGTCAGGGGTAATTACCACTTTATGGGAAAACTCTTCAATATTGAAAGCGGTACTGTCAGTTTTCGAGGTAAAGAGGTTGTAGATCCCTTTTTGGATGTCACTGCTTTGTATGAAGTATCCAGTGTTCAAATCTTTATTAACGTTACAGGTACTGCGGAGAAGCCCAAAATACAGCTTTCAAGCGACCCGCCGCTCGATGAGAATGAGATTGTTTCTTATTTGGTATTTGGCACCTCATCGGAGAATCTTTCAACAGATTCCAGGATATCCTTTCAAGAAAAAGCCGGCGAAGTATTAGGTACTATGGCAGTGGGAGAAATTAGGGAAATGTTCGGAGAAGAGTTTGCTTTGGATGTGATAACGATAAAAGGCGGTCAAACCGGCTTCAAAGATACGCATGTTGAAGTAGGAAAGTATCTTACTCAAGACTTGTATGTCGGCTATGAGCGCTTTTCCTATGAACGCTTTTATTATGAACGTTATTTCTTCAGTCCGGGACTCCCTTCCTCGACTGTAACGGCAAATAGGGCTGTTATAGAATACAGGCTTTTTGATTTCTTAACCGTAGAAAGTGATATAGGGGAAGAGTCAGGAGCTGACCTTTTTTTCAACTTCGATTACTAATATCTCTTAAATATTAGTAGTAATACAATATCAATACTGTTATTTATTAAGAAATCTTCTGATACCCCGTACAGCTTGCATAATACGCTTTTCATTCTCTACCAACGCGAACCTAAGAAATCCCTCGCCGTAATTTCCAAACCCTATTCCGGGGGAGACGGCGACTTTAGCTTCTTCTATTAAGAGCTTTGAGAATTCAAGGGAGCCCATGCTCTTAAATTCTTCAGGTATTTCCCCCCACACAAACATAGTGCCCTTGGGCTTTGGTATCTCCCATCCCGCCCTGTTGAGCCCTTCCACAAGTCTGTCCCTTCTTAACTTGTATAGGTCTCTGATCTCACCCACGCAGTCCTGAGGTCCGTTTAGGGCGGATATAGCAGCAACTTGAACCGGTGTGAATATTCCGTAGTCCATGTAGCTTTTAATTCGTTTTAGGGCAGAGACAATTTTTTCATTTCCTACCATAAATCCCACCCGCCAACCTGGCATATTGTAGCTTTTAGATAGCGAGTAAAATTCGACCCCCACCTCTTTAGCCCCCGGGACCTGAAGAAAACTTGGGGCCTTATATCCGTCATAGCATAGCTCCGCATAAGCTAGGTCATGAACCACAATAAGCCCTGATTCTTTTGCAAGCTCGTATATGCTTTTAAAGAAATCAATATCAACT
>DAOVUC010000187.1 GCA_030632765.1 Candidatus Dadabacteria bacterium | reverse complement strand
GGTATGGCTTCCTGCCATCTCCTTACATTATTCTTCCAGACCGATTCATAGAGGCAGTTATGGAAGTAATAGTGCTCTAGATGTTTGAACTCGTACTTGGCTGCCGAGAACAAACGTGAGCAGAGCTCGACATGGTCGTCCATAGAGCCTCCGATATCAAGAAACAAAAGCACTTTTACGTTATTCTTCTTAGCAGCCGCCATTTCAAGCTCAAGAAGTCCCGCATTCCTGGACGTTTTATCTATTGTCTTATCCAGATCAAGCTCTTCTTTGGTTCCTTCGCGTGTTAGTATGCGGAGTCTGCGGAGCGCCATCTTCATATTCCTTGTCTCAAGCTCAACACCGTCATCAAGGTCTTTAAACTCCCTCTTATCCCAAACCTTAACAGCCCTCCTGTTCCTGCTTTCTTCCTGCCCTATTCTGATCCCCTCGGGATGGTATCCATAAGCCCCGTATGGTGAAGTTCCACCGGTTCCTATCCACTTATTGCCGCCCTGATGTCTCTTTTTCTGCGTTTCCATAAGCTCTTTAAGCCGCTCAAGCAATTTATCGAGCCCACCCATGGCCTTAATCATTTCTTTATCTTCATCACTAAGCTCGTTAACAAAACTCTTCTTAAGCCACTGCTCAGGGATTTTCATAAATTCTTCCATGTCGATCTTCTCTATCCCTTCGAAGTAATAACCAAATAGAAGATCGAATCTATCTAAATGGTGCTCATGTTTGATTAGAGATGTGCGGCTAAGGAAATAGAAATCATCGACGCTGTACTCAACAACATCTTTATCCAGCGCCTCAAGGAATGTCAGGTGTTCCCTGATCGTTACCGGAATACCGTCGTTTTTAAGTAGTAAGAAAAAGTCTAGAAACATCTCTCACCTGCATTTTTATAAAGGTAACTAGTTACCGTCTAAATCTGAGCCTGATACGGGTAAGCAGATCGTGGTCCTGCTCGTTTTTAAGCAGTGCTCCCGCAAAAGGAGGAAGCTTTTCGGATATATCAACGGAGCCTAGTTCGGATTCTGTTACTTTCCCGACCATCAGCAGCTTAATCCAGTCAATGAGCTCGCTGGTAGAGGGTTTTTTCTTAAGACCGTCAATTTCCCTTAGGTCATAAAACACATTCATCGCGTTCTCAATTAATTTTTTTTCTAGCTTGGGGTAATGAACCTTTACAATTGATTTAAGAGTATCGCGCTCCGGAAAACTTATGTAATGGAAGAAACATCTTCTCAAAAAAGCATCGGGCAGCTCTTTTTCGTTGTTGGAAGTAATGATAATAATTGGGCGGTGCTTGGCCTCTATGGTTTTTCGAAGCTCGTAGCAGTAAAACTCCATCCTATCCAGCTCAAGTAGCAAATCATTAGGAAATTCAATATCCGCCTTGTCTATCTCGTCAATTAGTAATACAACTTGCTTTTTAGACTCAAATGCCTCCCACAACTTGCCCTTTTCTATATAATTTGAGATATCGCTCACCCTCTCATCCCCCAATTGCGAATCGCGAAGTCTCGATACAGCGTCGTACTCGTAGAGCCCCTGCTGTGCTGTGGTGGAGGATTTGATATGCCATGTGATAATTTCTTTCCCAAGAGCCTCGGCCACTTCAAAAGCCAGCATCGTTTTACCTGTCCCGGGCTCGCCCTTAATAATCAATGGACGCTCCAGGGTTATTGAAGCGTTAACCGCTAAATTTAAGTCCCTTGTAGAAATATAATTTTCCGTACCTTCAAATTTCATATTATAAGCCTCTTAATATTTCTATAATGATAGTTTGTTAGAATACCCGTTCAATACTATAAACTTAAATCTCATCTGACGGGTTTTCATCATCGGGATCGTATTGTGGTATGGATATCACAAGAAGCCTGTTATGCTCAGAAGCCCTTAGTACTTTATGATGAATCCCTTTTTTAACTATAACCAGGTCATTGACAGATGATTCTACAGTCCAAATATTACCGTTTTGAGGATCATAAAACTCAAACTTCATATCTCCTTCAAGAACAAAGAAAATCTGATCAAAAGTTTTATGATAATGGGCGTCCATTTGCTCCAAATCAACCGCTATTGCCATAGACGCTTTCTCATATTCACTGCTGTTAATTATCTCACGCATTTCCCTGGCATAAGGGGAATCTAAGACATTGTGTTCTGTATATTTTTTAGTAACCATAACAATCCTCTATTTACTGATATTTTAGTTGTCAAAATTTATTTCTGAGACACCCGCTCTAGTATCTTATACACTCGGCTCACCATTTCTCTTGGGTCCTCCAGGTAACCTGCCGCGATTAATGCATTATCCAATATTTGCTCAGTTACAAGCTTCGCCGTGTCGGCATCCTTGTCTTTGAGAGCAGATAGATTCTTTATGAGCTCATGAGCGGGGTTAATTTCAAGGTTTACGGAATTCTGCGTATTCATATCCTGTTTCATAGCTTTCATCATACGGCGCATTGACGGCGTCATAACTTTATCCGCATTTAGAGCTATTACGGGACTATCAACGAGTCGTTTACTGACGCTGACATCATTGACGCTCTCTCCAAGTGTTTCCTTGATCCACTCACAAAGAGTGTCTATATCCTTGTCTGAAAGTAAATCCCTTTTCTTATTAGAGGAGATTTCCTCAAGCTCAATGTCTGAGTTATCAGCGGATACTAGATCCTTATCTGCATACTTCATGAGGCTGCTCATGACAAATTCATCCACTGGTTCATATAGATAAAGGACTTCGATACCTTGCGCCTTAAATGCCTCCAAATGAGGGCCGCCGTCTATTGCCTCTCTATTGGGCGCAAAGAGATAATAAATCTCTTTCTGCTCTTCCTTCATTCGGGATACGTATTCATCAAGCGTTGCAAACTCCCCTTTTTCAGTTGCAGAGGACTCATATCTGAGAAGCTTTGCAAGCTTATCCCGATTCTTAAAATCAGCCGCAACCCCTTCTTTTATAAATATTGAGAAATTCTGATAAAACTCTTTGTATTTCTCCGAATCTTTTTTAGATTCGTCTTCCAAGAGCTTTATAAACCGACCTGTTATTACCTGACCGATCTTATTTGCAAGCGCGCTGTCCTGCATCGTCTCCCGAGATATATTTAGCGGAAGATCGGCGCTATCCACTACCCCCTTTAAAAAGCGCATCCAGTCCGGAAGAAGCCCCTCGGGCTTAGAGTCAATCAGTATTTTTTTACAATAAAGACTCACGCCCGGATCAACTTTCCCAAAACCCAATTGCTCCGGATTGTGTTCAGGCACAAAAACAAGTGCGTTTATCTCAATTGGGGCGTCTGAGCTAAAGTGCATACGATAATACGGCTCATCAAAAGCGTTTGCCTGGAATCTATAGAACTCAGTATATTCCTCATCCTTTATTTCATTCTTATTGCGCATCCATATGGGCAGGATGTTATTAATCTGCTTACCGTTTAGCTTAATGGGGAATTGAACGAAGCTTGAATAGTGCATGAGGATATGTTTTACCCTTTCTGTATTTGAGAACTCTTTATCTTCCTCTTTTAAATGAACTACAACTTTTGTACCGCGTCTTACGCCCTTTGCACTCTCTATCTCAAAAGTGCCGGAACCGTCGCTCTTCCACAAAAGACTCTTTGCAGTTTTTTTCCAGTTATGCGTATAAACTTCTACAGACTTAGCAACCATAAACACACTATAAAAACCAACCCCGAACTGACCGATCAGGTTTTGGTCAACTTCCCCACCCTTCTTTACAGCATTTAGGAAAGCCTTAGATCCGGAATGGGCAATTGTGCCCAAGTTTTTAGTGAGCTCATCCCGGGTCATCCCAATCCCATGGTCTTCTATTGTTATTGTATTCTCTTTGTCGTCTGTAGAAATGTTAATTTCCAAAGGCAGCTCTTCATCAAAAACTTCTTTTTCGGTTAACTGTAAGTACCTAAGTTTTTCAAGCGCATCTGAAGCATTAGATACAAGCTCTCTAATAAAAACCTCTTTGTCGGTATATAAAGAGTTAATGACTATATCGAGAACCTGTTTTACTTCAGCTTGAAATTCATGTTTTTTAGCAGCTTTTTCAGACATTTATGTAACTTACCCCCTGTTTTAATGTGATTAGATATTCTTGATAGGAAATTTAACTAGTTCAAGCTTAAGATAGTCACTAGTATGGAATTTTCAAGCCCACTTACGCCTTTTAATTAGGCAATTTTTCAGGATTCGAACTTTTTCTGGCTTCAGCCTCGACAAAGACTCTTTTCACTTGCAAGTAGTTCTTCTTTATCTCTTTATCCAGCTTTTCAACTGTGATCTCAATTTCATCGGCCGTGGCTTCATCCATGAAGTCAAGGCTTATATTCACAAGTATAAAGTCAGGACCCATATGCAAAGTCAGCACTTCATTTACATGCCCAACATAGTCATGACCAGAAGCAAGCTCCCTTATTCCCTGAACTATAGAATCATTGGCACTTTCACCTATTAATAAACTCTTAGTTTCATACGCCAGCCAT
>DAOVUC010000013.1 GCA_030632765.1 Candidatus Dadabacteria bacterium | reverse complement strand
TCATGGTATATCTCTATGCTATTGTCGGATTAGTTATCTATGCCATAAAACAACTTAAGGGCAAGCCCAAACTCGCGGACGAAGCGGAGAACCCTGAGAGACATTCTTAAAAAACAGTGGTGTTCTTAAAACTCCCGGATATAGTATTTAGTGTGAAAAATGTTTTGAGGCTTAAGTCAAACTATATCCTTTGATAGAAATTAGACCTGATTATTTTGCTGAACCTGATTTCTGAATAATTACGTATAGATAATAAAAATATATATTATAAAGGGCTGCACTTATGAATTTTTTCAAATTGTCATCGGGAACTTCCCGGAGTAACAAAAACACCAAATTTAAGACAAATTATATTGCCCCGTTATTACTGATTTTTATCTTGGGTATAATGATAGTTTCTTGTAATCGAGAGGAGAGTACAATGGATGATCAAAAGGTAGATGCTATGAAAACGACTAATGGATCTAGCTCAGCTTCAGCTGAGGAGATAATAAAATACCAGCTTGATAATGGTTTGACTGTAATTCTTGAGGAAAATCACTCCTCCCCCGTAGTTGCGGTAAATGTATGGGTAAAGACGGGCAGTGCCTGTGAAATTCAGGGGGAATACGGACTTGCCCATGTTCATGAGCATATGCTTTTTAAGGGTACGGAGAAAAGGGAAGTAGGCGAGATTGCAAAGGTGATAGAGAGTAGCGGAGGGGATATTAATGCGTTTACTTCTTTTGATGAAACGGTCTATTATGTTGTTATTGCCAGCCGGTTTTTAGACACTGCGCTTGATGTGCTTTCTGACGCGATGCAGAATTCTACTTTTGACCCTGAGGAGCTTAACAAAGAGCTTGAAGTTGTAGTTGAGGAGATAAGGCGGGGCAAAGATTCACCATCTAGAAACCTTAGTGAGAAGATGTTCGCCACTACATTTACTGCACATCCATATGGAAGACCTGTAATAGGTTCTGAAGAGAGCGTGAGAAGTTTCACTCGCGAAGGTATAACTGACTTCTATAAAAAGTGGTATACGCCAAATAACATGGTGCTCGTAGTAGTAGGAGATTTTGACACTGTGGAAGTTATTCCCAAGATTGAAGAACTGTACGGGCAATATCCTTCAAGGGAGCTTCCTGTGTGCGATATAAATGATGAGCCCGCACAAGGGGGTATGAGGACCTATGTGATTGATAAACCGCTTCAGGAAGGATATTTCTCACTTGCTTATCATGTACCCAACGCAAAGCATGAAGACACACCGGTGATGGACGTGTTGTCTAATATTCTTGGCGGTGGGGATAGCTCGAGGCTTTTCCAGAATATTAAAGAAGAGAAGGCGCTTGTAAACAATATTTACGCCTATGCATTCACCCCTAAGTACGAAGGAATATTTGCCGTTGGGGGAAGTATTGATCCCGCTAAATCAAAAGAGGCGCTTTCAGAAATTGTAAAAGAAATAAATCGTCTCAAGTACGAACCTGTGAGTGATGAGGAGATTCAAAGGGTTAAGGTTAATCTCGAGAGTGATGCAATATATACAAAAGAAACAATGCAGGGACAGGCGCAGAAGCTCGGGTTTTTTGAAGTAGAGACGGATGATTTTAGATATGAAGAGGAATATTTAGACAAGGTGTCAAAGGTGACGCCTGAGGACATAATGCTTGCTGCTCAGACATATTTTAATGATGAGAATTTGACTGCGGGTTTTCTGCTCCCTACCGATAGTATCACCATTAAAGAAGAGGAAATTAAAACTATTGCAGAAGGCGCTTCAAAAGATATTCAAAAAAACATGAGTGGAAACGACTCTGGGGAAGTTCTTGTTGAAAAAGATTTAATTGCAGAGACTAAAGCTCCTGATTCTGTTGTGGAGGTTAGCGAAAGACCCCAGAATAAATCTGAGGGCGACGCCTTGGGTGAAGTGCAAAAATATGTATTGGATAATGGTATTACAGTTCTTATAAAGAAAAACGATTCGGTCCCATTATTTTCAGCTAGAGCGGCGTTTTTAGGCGGAGTAAGGTACGAGGATTCCTCCACGAACGGTGTTTCAAATTTCGTATCCCGCATGCTTACAAGGGGAACTGATTCGAGAAGCGCTCTTCAAATAGCCCAGGAAATAGAATCCATAGCAGGGGAGGTTGATGGTTATTCCGGTAGAAACAGCTTTGGTGTAACTGTTGAGTCTCTTAGCAAAAATTTTGTGCCGGCAATGGATATATTTGCGGATGTGCTTATTAACCCCGCCTTTGACGCAAAAGAAGTGGAACGAGCGAGGCGTGAAATACTTGCGGATATTAACAGACAGGGGGATAACCTCTTAAGAACTACTGTAAATCTTTTTCTGGACACTCTTTACACTGAGCATCCTTACAAACTAGATCCTCTGGGTACCGTTGATACGGTTAGTGCGGCTGATAGTAAGGGTTTGAGAGAGTTCTATGAAAAATACGCCCGTCCCGAGAACATGGTAATCACAGTTGTGGGCAATGTGAATAGAGATGAAGTGCTCGAGACTATTAAAAAAGATTTTGGAGGAATGAAAAAAGGGAATACAGCAAATCCCGTTATCAATGCGGATGCTCCACCTCAAGAAATAAGAGAAAGAGTAGATAAAAAGCAGGATAAAGCTCAGACACACATACTGCTTGGGTTCCAGGGCCCCAAAATTGATGATGAAGATCATTACCCTATAGAAGTATTAAATACTATAATGTCGGGTATGGGCGGCAGGCTATTTCTTGAACTCAGAGATAAAAAAAGCCTTGCCTACACTGTGACCTCTTTCTATACACCCGGGCTTGAGCCAGGATTTCTAGGGGTTTATATTGGCACGGCGCCTCAGAAAGAAGAAGAGGCTATACAGGGTATGAAAGAGCAGCTTGAGTTGCTACTAAAAGACGGTGTAACGGATGAGGAAATAGAACGCGCCCAGAACTATCTTGTCGGAAATTTTGAAATAGGGCTTCAGCAAAACTCCTCCCAGGCCGCTAAAATTACGTTTGATGAACTATACGGTATAGGCTGGGAAGAATACAATGCCTATCCCGAGAAGATTTACGCGGTTACAAAAGAAGATGTTATTGAAGCTGCCAGAAGGTATATCGACCTAGATAAATACACTATTGCCATAGTTAAGCCTGAGGATGAGAGTTAAGGTTTAACTTAGCATCTAAAATCCGTGCAATTGTTAAACCTGAGGATGAGAGTTGATATTCCGTTGGGGCTGTTTTCTCAATCCTATAATTGTTTTAAATGGTGGATTGGTTCCTTAACCATCATCTTTGTTCTAGAAATATGTCCCATTTCTTTGCGGACATACCCTCTTGTAATTTGAAAATGGATTGGTGTATAATGGAGAATTAATGAGCCCGGGGGGCTAAATCGTACCCATTTTATCTCTTTAAAGGAGGGTTTCTTTTAAATGAGAGGGTTTGATTTAAGAGGTATGGAGAGACCCCCGGACCCAGATTTGTCTACCTATCAACCATGTTTGTCTATCTATCAATAAGTATAGCGGAAGATTTCTAACTTTCAGTATTAATTTCTGTCCGGATATAATTCTTGCAAAATATATTAAGTTCACAGGCAATTATATTTGCTCTGTTAATCTTATATTGATTTTGGGGGCAGGATATTTGTAATAATCCATTTCTTTACAGGAATTTTGAGCTGTTAGCTCAGCTAGGTAGAGCAGACAACTCTTAATCCTGCCCGTTACCCTTTCGTAGCCCTTGCGTGTGTGTTTAAAACGAAATGCCTAAATTAAATTTCGGTATGAGAATCAGCTTTTCAAACCTTATGAAGATCATCGTGAATAGAATCTTCAAGGTCATTTGGATGAGGCATATATACGCCAAATGGGTCTTCATCAAAATATCTGACGAATTTATTCTTGTGGCTGATTATCCTTATATCATGAGGAGTAATATCGCGAGGATCCGAATGTCCCAGAATTTCAGTCAAATGGAGCATATCCTCATGAAATCCCTCAAGGTAATGGTGAACCCTGGTTGATTTCTCCGGAATATCAATACCGTGCATACGCCATTTGCTATTAGTCGTAATACCTGTCGGGCATTGGTTTGTATGACACTGAAGTGATTGTATGCAACCAAGTGATAACATTACACCCCTTGCGGTCTCAATAATGTCAGATCCAACCGCGAAGGCTAATGCGGCATGAGCAGGGGTAAAGAGTTTTCCCGAGCCGCTTATAGTTACGTTATCTCTTATTCCTGCCTCTTTAAGTTTTTTATCCAGATAAGCGATGGTTTCAAACGAGCTTCCAAAACCAACATAGTTCATAAAAATATTCTCACCTGCCCCCGTCCCCCCGTCTGAACCGTCAATTTGTATCGCATCGGGGCCTTCTCTCGTTTCCTTCATCGCTTCTATAAATAGATCGATTTCATCAAGTCTCCCCAC
Source organism: Candidatus Dadabacteria bacterium (assembly GCA_030632765.1). Classification (GTDB taxonomy): domain Bacteria; phylum Desulfobacterota_D; class UBA1144; order Nemesobacterales; family UBA2774; genus CR02bin9. Next base: position 9,799 of record DAOVUC010000013.1, on the reverse strand, counting down.
GCATAGTTTTATCCCCACCGGAAGCTCTGTTAGCTTCCTAACCCTTTTTATAAATTCGAGCATTTTAAGTACTGATTCCTTAGGAGTACCGGCAATAAATTCAGCATGCTGCTGAGGACTTATTATAGTTCTTCCGGGCTCTACTTTTCTAACCGCGGCAATCTCAGGGGTAACTTTTATTCCCGGGAGCACTCCTCCTAGTCCGGGTTTAGCACCCTGTGAAATCTTAATCTGAATCATTCTTATGTTGTCATTGTCTCGGACTAAATCCGTAAGGTGAGCTTCATCTAAAAACCGCACTGGGGTACCGTCATTTAGAACCCCTTGTTTCCCAACGCCGAATTTACCCGTCCCAATTTGAAAAACCGTATCATTTCCCGCGACTCCGTGAGGGCCGTAGCCGCCTTCACCTGTATTGACGTACGCTACGTCCTTTGCCCCAATGCTTATGCATTCGGCGGCTTTCCAGTTAATCGATCCATAACTCATAGCTGATACATTTATAGAGCTCTTTACAGTAAAAGGTCTTACCCCCTCTCTTTTTTCTCCTATAATAACTTCATAACCCGCTTTCTTAACCGTGCCCGGGAAATTTCTATGGAGAATATGAGACTGCGCAGTATTTTCAAGGTCAAACTCATCAAGCTCGGTGCCAAAGCTGGCAATAGGCTTAATTGCTTTTGCCTTTTGATATATGTAATCCCTTACTATTCTAGGTATCGGTCTCCCGTTTGTATTCGATTCGTTAAAATACTGAAGGTACTTATCGCGAAAAGCATCCTCAAACAAATATCTGATCCTGCCCAGCGGTCCATAGATTCTAATAAGAGTTTTATCGTCCTGTACAAAAAGCTCTCTAAGTGTAAAGATCAGAACCGCAATAGCGACCAGTAAAAAGAAGTAGAGCCAACTCTTAAAGTAAATTCCTGAAGCTATAGCGGCAACTATTAAGACAATAGAGGATATATCCATAACCCGTTCCAAAGGAGGATTATACGTATACGGGATCAGGCACTGTTCTTTTCCCAATCTCTTTAGCTTCTCTAAATATCGCCTGCTTTCTGAAGATTCTTTATATCCCATTTCTTATAGTTTAAATAAAACTTACTCCTTTTAAACCTGCTGCATAAATTTAGGTTGCTTTTGCTCATAGGTTATCAGAAATATTTTGCATACTTACCTTTAGAAGTAAAGATTCTTTTCCCGGAATTTCTTGTCACAGTTATGCCCATAAAGACCATATCCTCACGTAGCCTTCCCTGAACATGGTTTAGGGTAGAGATGAAGGGCGGTCAGTGTCCATTCCCTGATTAGTTCTCTTGAGGGTCAGCCTGGGCATGCAACCGGATCACTCGTTTCTACTTATGTCATGGCCCACTTCATTTCTATGGCATGTGTTTTCTACGATGAAACCACTTAGTGAGAATAGCCGGGGGGGCTCGTTTATTTTACTAAGGTTTGCAAGGGAAACATCGAGCTTTAGTGCGATATGTCCTAAAGTGTCTCCGTTTTTTACTATATAGATACCAGGGGTTTCTTGTCGGATATTTTCAGACGGGGAAGTTCTCTCCTCTTTAACAGAAGTGGTTACTGTAATGAATGTTCCATCTGAGATGCTATATCCACTCAGGTTTTCTATTAGTAAGTAAACGTTGCCATCTTCAGCAAAAAGTTTTCCACAATCTACAACTGGTCCAGTCGGGATTGGAGACCCAACCGGTGGAGGAAAAGTTCTATCAAAAGAACACTTTCAAAGATCCACGAGATCTTCAGAGAAAGATTCGAACATGGAATGAATACTACAACGATCTTGAACATTGCTCCTTAAATGGAAAAACACCCAATGAAATGCTATTATAAAAAGTGCCAAATGTCCTTAGTTATAACAAAAAGTTATTGTAGATTTATTATATAGTAGGTAATACTTGAATCCTTAAATAATTGGATAAAGTTTCTATAAAACGAAGTTAAACAAAGGTTAAGTAGTTCAAAAGTTTACGAGAAAGGGGACAAAAGCCGACTTTAAGGAGGTGCGTTACTGTGAGAAGTTTGTTTAACTCTTTTTTGCAACCTAGAATTTCCCCATTCAATGCTAAATATTGGCTTGGTACGATCGCAATCAGTATTGTGCTTACATACGTGGGCTGTCACCAAAATGACTCGACAAGTGATCCCTGCAGGCGGGGGTTCCTATCTCCTTTAGGGATTACAATGGAATCTGACGGGAGCTTAGTGGTGGTAGATGGCGTTCTTTTTGCACTGTGTCGGGTGAATCCCGCAACCGGTGACCGTACAATATTGTCTGGTCCGGGCATGGGCATAGGTCCGCAATTCAGAAGTCCGATAAACGCTGCTGTGGAAGCAGATGGGAACTTGGTGGTAGCCGGTTTTGGTCTTGCTGCACTGGTCCGGGTTGATTCTCTGAGCGGTGATCGGACAATTATCTCAGATGCTTCGACCGGTAGTGGTCCTCCGTTTCAAATCCTCGTTGCGGTTGCCGTGGAAGCGGATGGGAATCTATTGGCGGTGGACATAGCCTTGGGAGGAATCCTCCGAGTAAGCTCCGTAACCGGGGATCGTACCATCCTTTCCAATTTTGCCACCGGTAGTGGCCCGCCCTTTGGATTATCAGCTGGTATTACAGTAGAACCCGATGGAAATTTATTAGTGGTTGATTTTGCCTTCGGGACCATCGTTCGAGTAGACCCGGTTACGGGGGACAGGACAGTTGTCTCTGGCTTCGACTCGGCCTTTGGGATTCTGGTGGGAGCGGGGCCGCCTCTGAGAGCCCCTAGGGATATTAAGATACTAGCCGATGGGGATTTTATAGTAACAGATCAAGGGTATGACACGCCGATACGAATAGACCCGGCGACAGGGGACCGCACTCCCCTCCTCTTTGACAGTGGTCCGGAGTTCATAGTTCCAAGATCTGTTGCGGTTGCAGTAGATGGAACACTTTTTGTTGTGGATCAAGGACGTGCGGCAGTAATGGGAGTCGACCCGGGAACGGGTAACCATACCGTTGTGTCTGATGGCGACCCAAGCAGTGGTCCGGGCTTCAATCAGCCGAGAGGCCTTACTGTGGAGACTGATGGAGGCATAGTGGTCGCCGACTTACTCAGAGTGATCCGGGTTGATCCTCTCACAGGAGAGCGCATGACCATATCGGGCCGGGGAGTAGGAACTGGACCAGAGTTAATCTTTCCTACCAATTCAGTTCCCGAGGCGAATGGCGAATTGGTGGCGACAGATTTCGGGCTTCGGGCATTGGTGCGAATCGATCCGGTCACAGGTGACCGCACGATAGCATCCGATGCGACGACAGGCAGCGGCCCTCCTCTAATCTCTCCTCAAGAAGGTATCACGAGGGAAGCCGACGGTAGCATATTGATCACGGATGCAGGTCAAGTGGTTCGAGTAGATCCAGTGACAGGTGACCGTATGGTAGTATCTGGTTTTGCAGTAGGCAGTGGACCCCCTTTTGTTTTTCCATTTGCGTTGAAAGTAGAAGCTGATGGCAGCCTAGTGGTAGTTGACTTCGCCCGTGCGACAATATTTCGTGTAGATCCGCTCAGCGGGGATCGCACGGTGGTGTCAGATAATTTCGGAACGGGCGTGGGACCCCTATTCAATGCACCTCTTGGGATCGTGGTGGAGGCAGACGGTGGACTGGTGGTATCGAATGTAGGTGGCGACAAACATCAGCTAATTCGAGTAGACCCTATGTCCGGTGATCGCTCGATTTTATCGGATCCTGACACAAGCGGCGGTCCTGTTCTTATAGCGCCCGAAGGGATGGAAGCTGAAACCGATGGGAGTTTACTGGTAACGGATTTCAGCCTTTCAGCAGTATTCCGTGTAGATCCTGTCACCGGTCAGAGAAGCGTCTTGTCACACATCTATCCTGGGTTGTTCGTACCTATTGACATCGATCCCGATAACTTTCCGAACATAATTGACCTGGATTCTACAGATACAGTGCGAGTAGCGATTCTGGGTACCACCACTTTTGATGCGACAACGGTTGACCCTAAAACCGTTACATTGGCAGGAGGACGTCCTGAGCAATCGGAGCTTAAAGATGTGAATGGAGATGGGTTCGTGGATCTGGAATTGGAGGTAAGGATAGGAGAGTTAGATCTGGATGTAAGGGATATAGATGCAATTTTGTTAGGGGAAACCTTTGATGTAACACCTATCCGTGGCGCAGATCCGGTTGAGCTCATACAGTAATCTCCATAGTTAAATCTTTAAAATGAAATGAGTGAGGGAATGTCGTGAAATATTTATTATCGTACCTGATATTTTTTAAAGTCGGATGTTGGAAGGGAAAATATTTGAAAGGGGGGGAGGCTAGGCTTACGATTATAGCCCTTAAGTGGGAAAACGTGGACTTGGACGAAGGATATATCCGAGTTGAAGAAACCAAAAACGATGAGCCAAGAACAATTCCTATAAATAAAATGTTGAATGAGATATTAATTTTGGTACAATATACTTCCCCCGAACAGAATGTGTTTTTGAATATGAAAGGGGAACCCGTAAAGGAATTTAAAACAGCTTTTAATGGGGCATTGCGAAGGTCGGGTGTTAAGAAATTTACTTTTCATGACCTGAGACATACATTCGCAACTAATTTAGTTATGAATAAAGTAGACCTTGTTACAATAAAAGAATTAATGGGGCATTCATCAATTCAAATGACCATGAGATATTCACATCCAACACCGGAACATAAAAAGCTTGCAGTTGAAAGTTTGAATGTGGTTTTGACCGGGCAATATTTGGGCAATAATGAGGTAGTAAGCAATGGGAAGGGTAACGCAAACACCCGTAAACATTGACGTGGGCTGTTAGCTCAGCTAGGTAGAGCAGATGACTCTTAATCATCGGGCCGGGGGTTCGATTCCCTCACAGCCCACCAATAGTGCGAGAGTGGCGGAACTGGCAGACGCGCTGGATTTAGGATCCAGTACCGCAAGGTGTGGGGGTTCGACTCCCCCCTCTCGCACCACCTTTTTTCTGTCTTTATTTATAAGGGTAAACCACTCAGAAGTATTCGTACCGCTTTCAAAAACGCTTGTGACAGAGCAGGTATAAAAAACCTTAGATTTCATGACCTTAGGCACACTTTTGTAACCAGATTAGTTCTTGCAGGAGTAGACTTAGCGACTGTTTCTAAGCTCCTAGGACACTCAACTATTCAAATGACTATGAGATACTCTCATCCAACTCCTGAAGCTCTCAAATCGGCTGTTTCTAAGCTGGATGAGTGAAAAAGTGTTAGCAAAAACGTTAGCACTAAAATTATGTTATAAATATGCTATAAGTGTCAAGCCCCCGAAAACAGGCCCACCCTTTAAGTTATAAATTCTCATATATTTTCTCTAATGAGTTGAAGTAAATTTGTCTTGAAACTCCTTCGTCTTATTCTTTGATATAATAGCCTTTGGAGCAGGTGGTCTATATCCAAGAGAACTGTGAGGTCTCACTTCATTGTAGTGTCTTCTCCATTGCTCAACCACTATTTGAGCCCCATTATAGTTTCATTAATAACGGCATAATGAATGGTAAGGTAATTTCGTATTTTCCCTATATTGATTAAAGTGAAGACTAACTGTCAGTAATTCCAATGGATTATTTAACTGACTTATTTCTAAGTGCCCATAACCGCTTATGGATTTCCATTGTAATAAATATTGTCAGGGCAAGTGCTATCAATAAAATCCACGTGTTTAACTGAACAGGTTCAGTTTGCAGAATTTTTTGTCCGAAAGGTAAATACATAGCGCCTACATGAATCAAGAACGCAGTTAGGGCACCAATGAGTAGAATGGGACTTCGTAGTGGTGATAGAACTAGTGCAGATTTGGTTTCGGAGCGACAATTGCCAATGTGAATATTTTCGAACAAGACCATTAAAAGTAATAATGCGTTACGTGCGGAATGTTCACTCCAACCATTTTGAATCATGAAATAAAAGAATCCGAAACCAACAAATCCCATAGTAAGTGCTCCTACCAATATGCGTTCAACCATGAGCTTGTTAAAAATTCGTTCTCTTGGTGATCTAGGCTTCTTCTTTAAAATATCTTCTTCCCCTGGTTCAAAAGCTAGCGCAACATCCTGAATACCATTCGTAACTAAGTTTAACCATAATATTTGAACTGGGAGTAGGGGGAGAGGAAGTCCTGCTATCACACTAAGAGTCACTAATACCAGTTCTGCGGCTCCAGTTGAAATAAGAAGGTAAATTACTTTTCTAATATTGTCGTAAGCCACACGGCCTTCTTCAATGCCTGCAACTATAGTGGCAAAATTGTCGTCACTAATAACAAGTTCCGATGCTTCTCTAGCAACATCGGCACCTCCTTTTCCCATGGCTACTCCGATGTTAGCTGCCCTAAGAGCTGGTGCATCGTTCACACCATCTCCGGTTACTGCTACAAAATGTCCTATTTCACGTGCAGACTGCACAATTTGGAGTTTTTGATGAGGTGCAACTCTCGCAAAAACTTTTGTTTGTGCGACTATGTTGCGCATATCTTCTGTTGATTTTCCTATCAATTCATCTCCGGTTACGACTTGGGCAATACCGCTAGCTAAACCTAGATCACGAGCGATTGAGAAAGCCGTGATACGATGATCTCCGGTAACCATTGAAACAGTAACCCCAGCTTCCTGACAATTCTTTATAGCTTCGGGAACCTCTGAACGCAGTGGGTCGATCATACCGACGAAGCCCAACAACGATAGACTTGACGGTACTGGGGGTACCATAGAGTGATCAAGCTCACCTTTGATATTTCCTTCAGCCAAAGCCAGTATCCGGTAACCTCTTTCAGCCATCTCCTCCGCATTATTCAGATAATTGATCTTATCTTTCCCTTCATTGAGCTCACACATTTCTAAAACTTTTTCAGGAGCTCCTTTTACAAAAACCTTTACAGAGTCGCCATCAAACCTATGATAAGAAGCTGAAAACTGATGCTCAGGTTCAAAAGGAATTTGGTTGATCTGGGGGTATAAATCCAATAGGTTTTCGCGAGAGTATGTTAATTTACGACCAAACGATAGTAGTGCTATATCAACTGTATCTCCTCGCCAGCTCCAACCGCCATCTCTATGGTGTAAGTCAGACTCATTACATAAAACTGAAGCCCTTGCGATTAGTTCTAATTCTGGATGGCTGCTGCGATCAATGGGGTTTTTGTCGAAAAGCACCTGTCCTTCAGGTACAAAACCAGCCCCGCTGACTTCAAAGACGTCCCCTGTGGGCAAACTCACCTCTTTCACCGTAAGCTCGTTACGTGTAAGTGTTCCTGTTTTGTCTGTAGCTATATAAGTACAGCTTCCCAATCCTTCAACTGCAGCAAGTCTGCGAACTATAACTCCCCTTCGAGCCATTTTGGTTGTTGCTATTGCTAACGCAACAGTCATTGCTACAGGTAAACCCTCGGGTATGGCAGACACTGCGAGGGCAACAACGAATAGAAGCATTTCAGTAAGATCGTACCTACCGAATGATACACTCAGCGTCCCTATGGCAAAAGCTGAAACAAGAACTGCTACAGCAATCACGCGCGTAAATCTCTTCATTCTGACAATAAGCGGGGGTTGTCCCCCAGTACCTGCCATCATATCCAGGGCTAGAAGTCCAACCGCCGTAGACTTCCCCGTACTAACTACCAGACCTTTAGCACGGCCTCTCGTAACAATTGATCCAGCATAAGCCATATTTAATCGATCCGCAATTGGTGCGTTTAACTCACCTGTCCAAGATTTGTCTTTTACTACAGGGAGGGATTCTCCAGTCAACAAGGATTCATCCAACTCTAGACCATATGTCGTAAGAAATCTGATATCGGCGGGGACTCTATTCCCTGACTCCAGCCAAACAACATCACCGGGAACAACTGTTTCGGCATTAGTTTCTGTCACTTCTCCATTTCTTAGGACGGTGGCTTTTATTTGGAGTAACTTTTGCAATGCCTGGGCACTTTGCTCAGCCTTCCATTCCTGATACCCGCCTATTAAAGCATTCAGGAATAATACAAACATAATGAAAGCTGCATCGGTGGGTTCCTTAATTACTATAGAGATACCGGCTGCAAAAGCTAAGACATATATAAGGGGGTTGCTAAACTGCCGAACTAATATTTTCCATATAGGTGCAGGCGGCTTTTGCGGAAGTTTATTGGAACCGAAGTTATTTAGTCTGATTACAACTTCAGAATCTGTGAGTCCCGTCTCATCTGCATCCAGAACTTTAAATATTGAAGGCAGATCCATCACATGCCAAGAATTGGCTGTTTGCGGTTTATTAGACAAAATTTGAAGTCCTTTATCCGGCCAGATATTTTGACCGACAATACACCAAGTCTGATTTTAACTTATAAAAATCCTCAATATTAAATCAATCTTAGAGCTTGATGGGTGTGATGAACCCATACGGTTTTATGCTTAATACTGAGCAGTCCACTTTAAAAAGAATAGATTCAGCAGTGTTTCCTATAATAAAACCGGGTAGTCCCGTGCGGCAAACTGTACCCATTACTATTAGATCGATTTTTTCTCTCTTTGCTACTTCCGGGATCAATACTGCTGGGTCACCTTTTAGCAGGTGTAACTTATGTTTTATTTCACTCATCGGAAACTTATTCAACAGTTCGTCTAACCACTTTTTGTGAAACTTTTTTGCGTCTAGAAGCAATTTGTTCAACTGTTCTTTTGTTTTCTTAAAACGAGGCCCCCTCAAAGCCTTCTCCCCGTAAAGGCTCCATGCATGGACTATGTGAAGCTCACTTTTCTCTAATTTAGAAATTGAGACCCCTAATTCCATTATATAGTTATCAAGTTTGCTTCTTACCTCATCATTAGGGTCGGGATCTACCGCGGCAAGAATCTGAGAATATTTTGCGGATTCTGTAGGTTTGATCATCCATACTGCACAGGGGCATTTGCGCATTAAATTTATATCAATACTTCCGAATAGCGCCTCTTTTGTTCCTCCCTTGCCTTCCGGGGTCTTCATCACCAAATCATGCTTATTTCTAAGTACTTCCTTTATTATCTCAATATGGGGTTTTCCAACGAGAGTTTTGACTATGGATTTATGACGTTTCCTGATCTCAATTGATTTAATGAGCGTTTGTATTGCTGTGACTCTTTCCTTAGCAACTATCTTCTCAAGCTCTTGAACTGAAATAATTTCAAGATAATTCTTCATTCTTTGAGGTAGTTCCTCCAGGACATCGACTATGGTTAATTTTGCCTTATTGTTTTTGGCTAGTGCAAAAGCCCTTTTTACGGCTTCTTTTTCGTTATTCTTTCCATGTAATACTAACAGTATGTTTTTAAATCGTGTCATGAATTTTCTCCCCAAAGCATTGTGAGTTTTAGAATATATATATAGTTTATTACCTACTGATTATTTCGCAATATTTTGTTTTCATAAGTAGCCGCAAATAAACAGCGCGGCAATCTGTTTATCTACTTCTTATAACGCCATATATATTAGAACATCTGAATGAATTGCGCGTAATACCAAATTCATTAACTTACACCGCTTTATTTTGGATTAATCTATCAAGTTCTGATATCTTATCCGGTGCTCCTAGGACAAAAAGTTCATCTTCGGCGCAAAGCTGCATGTTACTATCCGGATTGGATATAATTTGCGAGTTTCGACGTATCGCCAAAACCAAGATTCCATATTTCTTTCTTAGCTGAATTTTAGCTAAACTTTTTCCCACTAAAGGTGAGTTCTCGGGAACCGATAGTGTGCTGATTTTGA
>DAOVUC010000271.1 GCA_030632765.1 Candidatus Dadabacteria bacterium | reverse complement strand
GGGAAGATGTTTCATATGATGTTGAGGAGTTATCTGGGACAACCAGTTAAAATATAGAGTGTCATGAGCGTATTCAAGAGGGCAATCAAAACTAAACAAGGAAAGAGCCTGTACTGGTACATAGACTATACGGTAAACGGTAAACGTAAGTGGGAGAGTGTAGGCAGAGTAGGAGAGGCAACTAAAGCAGATGCCCGAAAGCTACTAGCACTCCGGAGAACGGAAGTCCTGCAGGGGAAGTTTAAAGCTCCCGATAAAAGAGTGGTGCCTACTTTTGCTGAGTTCGCAAAGGAATACATTGAGTATGCGAAGGGTAATAAAAAGTCATGGGATAGGGATGCCTGCTCGCTTAGATGTCTTGTCCCGTTCTTTGGTTCCTACACTTTAGATGATATAAGCCCAATATTAATCGAGAAGTACAAGCTGGAAAGGAAAAAGAGTGTATCTGGTCGCACTGTTAATATAGAGCTCTCTCTTCTACGCAGGATGTTCAATCTGGGAATAGCATGGGACAAGTGTGAGTCTAATCCAGTAACCAAGGTGAAATTCTATAAGGAGGAACCCAGTAAGACAAGAGTACTCTCTGAAGAAGAGGAGCACAGGCTACTGGAAGCCTGCTCAGACCACCTTAAGCCCATCCTTGTAACAGCCTTAAACACAGGCATGAGATATGGTGAGATTCTTAGCCTATGCTGGAAGGATGTCTATCTGGAGGAAGGCTACATAAATGTAGCCCATAGTAAGTCCGGTAAGAGTAGACAGATTCCTATCAATAGTAGGCTTGAAGAGGCTCTGAAAAGGCTAAAGTTGGGAAGTACTGTTAGCACTTCCGTTAGCAGTGAGTATTTGAGCACCCAAAATAGTAAAGAATATCAGTCAGTTAAGTATGAAGGGTTAACGGACTCCGAAGCCAGAGGTCGGGGGTTCGAATCCCCCATCGCCCGCCACCTAGTTTGCTCCCTCTTTTTTCAAGACGTTGTTAATACATAGTAATTTTTGCTATAATCGTATTTATGAGATCAGCACGTTTCCTCATAAATTGTCTTCCCTGCTTCCTTATAGCACTATTAATCAGTGGGTGTGGCTACAAGGCTATATTTAAAACTGCACTTGACCCTGTTCCGGTGCGAACAGGGAATGTAATAACGATAAGGAAAGTTCCACCCACCAATCCGACCGCTTCGACCCTGGTAATAAATTGGTTCGGTACGTCCAGTTATGAGCTTCGTATGGGAAACATTTCTGTATTAACAGACCCGTTTGTAACTTATAAATATCCCCATCATGTAATTAGCGTAAATCCTTTTATTAACTATATGAGATCAAACCCTCTTCTTGTGCGTGACAAGTACGGACAGATCAATCCGCCGCCTACAGCTATGTTTATAGGTCATTCTCACTATGACCATATGATGGATACAGTCGCAGCACTTAAATTGCCAAATTGGGAAAATATTCCTGTATACGGCAGCACCACCACAAAAAACATCCTGGCAGGTTACCCAAAAAATGCTCCAACCGTACCTTCTAGCCTATGTCAGACAAGCTCCGGGACATCAACTGGAAACAAGTGGTCTGAAAACTGGTGTCCTTCTGATACTAGCGGCAGCTGGGAAAATGTTCACGCGAATTTGCTTTATTATCAGACATTTGAGGCTGAGCATGCTTATCATTTTGCGGGGAAAACATTATGGGACGGTGCGCAGACTACTGAACTACAGTCCCCTCCAAGGATAACAAACGATTTTCAATCAGGTGAAACATATATTCATTTCTTTAAGTTTGAGACATTAACCGGAGCTTCAAACGAAACATTTACAGTTGGTCTAGTAGGAGCAGCAACTGGGGTAGATCGTGTACTTTATACTCAGCTTCAAACGTTTGCTAGAACTAATCAAGTAGATGTTCTGATATTGTGCGTCCCGGGTTGGGATCATATAAAAGACAAAAAATATCCGGGGAATTTATTGGAGATTCTTAAACCGCGCGTAATTGTCCTGACTCACTACGATAACTTTTTTAATGAGGACCGCGACGAAGACCCGACAAGACTCGTACCTACCGCGAATTTCAACGAATTCCTGAATAAGCTTCAGAAGGATATCAATGCTATAACAGGCTATACTCAATTTGAATCTATCTTAATCCCGGGTGTTGGCACTAAGCTATATCTCAACAAACAGCCGAGTGGTACTATTAACGTGTCTAAGTTATTTAGAAAGAACTAGTTGCAAGATCCAATCCTCAAATATTAAAAACAGGTTCCTAACGAATATTAATCTTTCGCTCTCTTCTCCAATATTGCCCTTTTCCCGGCGTCAAGCTCCATTTTACGCAGCCTCATGCTCTCCGGAGTAATCTCGACTAATTCATCCTCGGCGATAAACTCTATTGCCTGGTCCAGAGACAAAGGTCTGGGTGGTCTCAAAACAACCGTCGCCTCAGAAGTGGAGCTTCTCATATTTGTGAGCTTCTTCTCTTTTGTAATGTTGACTGTAAGGTCTCCGTTTCTGTTCCTCTCACCTATTATCATTCCGGCGTATACCTGGGTGGTTACCTCAACAAAAAGTTCGCCCCTGTCAACCATAGCGAGGCTTGCATATGTGGTTATTTTCCCCGCACGGTCTGAAACCAGGGCACCTGTTAATCTTTGCGGGATAGGTCCGTACCAGGGCTCATAACCATCAAATAGTGTATTCATAACCCCGGATCCCTTGGTATCAATGAGGAACTGGCTTCTAAATCCAATAAGCCCCCTTGAAGTGATAACGAATTCAATATCCACCCGCCCGTTCCCGTTGTTGTGAAGATTTACCATGCGCCCCTTTCTTTTGGCAACATTCTCGGTAATAACTCCCACAAACTCCTCAGGAACCTCAATAACAATGCCATTCACAACCCTTACGACGCGACCTTTTTCTTTTTTGTTTATAACTCTGAGCTTAACGAAAAT
>DAOVUC010000154.1 GCA_030632765.1 Candidatus Dadabacteria bacterium | reverse complement strand
TCACTGATTCGACAGTATCCGAGCGGGTTTCTTTACTTTCTAGTACTTCGTCTTTGGATTCTTCGGCAACTTCTTGAGCAATTTCAGCCTCGTTAACCAAATCTACATTTTGTTCCTGATTAACTTCTTGAGATTGTGATTGCTGTGCTATATCCTCTTGTGGGATTGTAGATTCATTTTGTTCGAGTCCTTCGAGTGTGCCGGAAACAGGCGCTGCGTCTATTGCTTCAGCGTCGGACTCTTTTATTTCTACCTCTTCACTTACTTCTATTTCAGGTTCTATTAATGTTTTCTTTCTACGGAGAACGACTCTTGAACCTTTTCTCCTCTCGACCACTTCAGCACCGCTTTCAGATCGGAAAACTCTAACTTTTTCCTCTTCTTCAATTGGATTTTTTTGAGCTTGAGATTCAGCACTACTCTTTGCTCCAATTTTATCTGTAATTTTCTTTGCTTCTTCAGCAGAGATAGAACTGGCGTGACTTTTCACAGATATACCTAAACCTTTAGCAACGTTTAAGATTTCTTTACTAGGTTTATCTAAATCACGAGAAAGCTCGTAAACTCTTATATTTGTCATATTTAACACGTCCGCCTTCTAACGATATCAATTAATTTAAATTATAAACTTTGAGTTTATCAGAAAAAGGGTACCAAAGTTTAGGTAACTATGCAAAAGAGAGCTAAAGTAAGATGATCTTTTACTGAGCGAAGAAATGGAAAAGCGCTAATTTTATTTAACCAGCTACTTAAACCAACTTCTCATAAACTCAGCAATTTATTCTTGTCCCACCAAAGGCCCCTCTTCGAGTTCCTGTGGAGTCTCTTCTGGATCTGTCATTTGATCTAACTTATCTTTAAGTGAAATTCTAGCAGCGATTTGAAGTTTCTCGGCCTCTTCTTCATCTTTTAAACCCCCTGATTTTATGAGAGTTTCAGAATCAGAAAACGCGATGTCTTCCAATTTATGAAATCCGTCCGCGTATAAGAGATTTGCCGTAACCTCTTTAACATTAGGAAGCGACATTAACAAAGATACAACATCTTGCTGTTCACGCTTAACCTGGGAATCGGTTTTAATGTCAATTCGCCATTCTGTCAATTGTGAGGCAAGCCTGACGTTCTGCCCTCTTCTTCCTATTGCTAAAGAGAGTTGATCATCATCAACAATGATTTCCATAGATTTATTCTCATCATCAATTATAACCTTGCTGACAGACGCCGGCGACAGTGCATTACATGCAAACCTGGCGGGATCATGCGACCAAGGAACTATATCAACCTTCTCTCCTCTGAGTTCCTGAATAATATTCTGAACTCTTGCTCCACGCATTCCAACACATGCGCCCACAGGATCTACATCCTGATCATTTGATATAACAGCAATCTTGGTTCGTCCACCCGGATCTCTGGAGATGGTTTTAATCTCTACAATTTGATCACCAATCTCAGGAACTTCAGATATAAACAACTTCCTTACAAAATCTCGGTGAGAGCGGGACAATATCAACTGCGGCCCTCGTTTTGTTTCCTTAATATCAACCAGAAGTGCCCTAATGCGCTCTTTGGGCTTATAATATTCTCTCTGAACTTGCTGCTCAGGAGGGAGTATCGCTTCCGTTTTTCCTAGATCAACAATAATATTTCTTCTTTCAACCCTTCTTACGATACCGCTAATAAGTTCTCCTTTTCTATTCTTAAATTCTTCGTAAATCACTTTACCTTCGGCTTCTTTGATACTTTGAAGTATTCTCTGTTTAGCGTTTTGTATAGCAATTCTAGTAAAATCAGGATTAATCTTTACACCTATCTGATCGCCAAGTTCAGCTTCCGGATCAAGATCGACTGCTTCTCCAACACTGATTTCCATCTCCGCATTCTCAATATCTTCTACCACTGTCTTAAATTCAAATAACTCTACATCACCGTCATTCTCATTAAAGTGAACTTCTAGTTCTTTATCTAAATCCTGCATCCTAAACAACTTCTGTGCGGCCGACAAAACTGCCTCTTCAACAGCCGAAACTATCTCATCCTTTTCAATTCCCTTATCCTTACACACAGAATCCATTACACGAGTTAATTCAGTTAGCTCTGGCATTGCAAATCTCCTTCTAAAAATCCAATTCCAAGTTTGCCTTTTCTATTTTATTATACGGTATCAAATAATGAGTCCCATTTATTTGAAGGGAAACAGTTTCATCTATAAAGTCTAAGAGTTTTCCTTTAAAAACTTTTTTATCTTCGATATCTTCTATTGTCTTAATTTTCACTGTCTTGCCCTTGAATCTTATATAATCACTTGGTTTCCTTAGGGGTCTTGTAAGCCCCGGAGAAGAAATTTCAAGCGTATATGAACCAGGTATCACCTCGTGAACCTCCAAAAGAGTACCAAGTTCCCTGCTTATCACTGTACAGTCATCTATCGTTACACCTTCATCTTTATCGATAAAGATTCTCAATACCCCTTTTTGGCCTTGAGATTTGAATTCTATATCAAATAACTCTAGTCTCTTTTCAAAGAGTATAGGTTCCAACAATTCTTTAATGTTAGATATGATATTTTCTTCAAAAGAATCCATTGCAAATAACCTATATTACATAATACCCATATTCTAATTACATAATCCTAATATTATTGGATCGTAAAACCCCTCAAAATTAAAAAAAGCGGGTCAGACCCGCTTTTCGTCATTAATATACTACCCAATTTCATACGACTGAGCAAGAAACGCATAATGTCAGCTCACATACAATATCTCAGAATTCCCCATCTCAGAATTCCCCGAGTTTAAAGTTATAGCACTCTTAACATCATACTAACGAATATCCAACAACCTTCAGATCATCAACAATAAACGATAGGGACGAATTGCTGCAGCAAAGATTAAAAATTCAAATTATTACCTATGATAGGGTCTAAACCTGAGTTTAATCGTGTGAAGTGTCTTTACTTGCTCTGGTGTGAGTACGTCTTTTACCCTTAGAAACATCTCAACCTTAGCTCTGGTATATTTAGCTTTTGTGTGTTCTATTGCATCAATTAGATTTAACACATCTTCTTTTTTTGCATTAGGATTTTGCAATTCTTTTTTGAGCTCTACTTCGCCTTTACTAAGTTGTTTTTTATACTTAACAATTATCTTTTTATAGGACGAAAAGATTCTCTCGATTCTACTCACTTGGTCTTTGCTAAGATCGAGCTCACCTGCAATTTTGGGATCTTTCCACCATTTATAATTAGATTCAGGCCTGAGCAAAGCATGCGTATTTAAAACAAAAAGAAATGAGAGAAGAATAAATAACAGCGATATTCTCAATTCATGTCTCCATTACCACTTACATCCAGCGTGCTTTCCCAAGGCCCATAAATTGAAAGAACATCAGACGTTTCTCGAGATAAAGCGTTATCAAGCTCTATTAGGATCAATTCATCCTGCTCATCGGCACTAGTATATAGAGTATTAGTAGTATCAGGACTAAATACGGCAAAGGTAAGAATACTTACCAAAAAGATGGAAGCCATGGCCCCCGCTAAACTCCAGTTAGGCTTGAGATTTCTGAATTTGCTCAGGAACCCGGGCTGAAGTTTCGTTTCCTCAATAGAAGTTTTATCCCAAAAATTAGATACAAACTTACCATCGGGTTCAATCTCATCCCACGTATCAAGCAGGCTCCAGAGCTCCTGGGATTGGGAGAGGTAAAGTTTACATTCATTACACTCTTCTAAATGTCTCTCAACACCAACCTTTTCAACCCGCCCCAGATCGTCTAAGGAATACTGTGTTAATAATTCTTTTAGGTCCTTACACTCCATATTCTCCTTCCTCCGTCAAATATGGCTTCAACTTATTTATCAATTTCATCCTTCCCCTGTGCACATATGCCTTAACCGCTCCCACGGAACATTCAAGCACATTTGCCGTTTCTTCATAGGAAAGCCCCTCATATTTACATAACATAATAGCAATTTTTTCCCTTTCAGGCAAAGATTCCATTGCACTGAAGATTACATCCTTGATTTCTTTTCTATAAATTATATCATCTGATATTTCTACACTAGAATCCTCGATCTCTCCCGTGTTCTCATTCATTTCATCTAAGCTAACATTTTTGTTCTTTTTTTTTACATAAGTGAGGCTTACATTTGTAGCAATTTTATATAGCCAGGTGGTAAACTTGGCCTCTGGCCTATATTGTTTCGCTGAGCGGTATACCCGCAAGAATACCTCTTGAGCAAGATCTTCTGAATTCTCTCTCAAATTTGTAAACCTATATATATAATTCAAGACCCCTTTATAATGCCTATTCATAAGCTCACTAAACGCGCTATCATCACCGGCCTTTGCCCTCAACATAAGCTCTATATCGCTTTCCATATGAACGCCATAACAGCTTTATTATTAATAACTCCAAATTAAAGAAAAAGTTACGTGTTTTACTAAGTTTTTTGTCTATTTACCCTTATCAACCATTAAAAAGAATTAAAATGAGGATTATATATCAAGATTTACCCACATTGTAGCTAAAAAATGGAGTTTAACAATTAAAAGCACAAGCAATAAAGTGCTAATAACAAACAATAAGTCTTCGCTTAGTGAAAATAAGGATTTTCAAAAAAGTGCGAGGATCATTTCTTCTTAAGCCTTTCCAGATAATCACCTGTTCTGGTGTCAACTTTTATTATATCCCCAACATCAATAAACAAAGGTACTAGAATTGTTGCCCCTGACTCTAGTGTAGCAGGTTTTGTACCACCCGACACTGTATCCCCCTTAACACCAGGGTCGGTTAGTGTTACCTCAAGCTCAACTGCGGTAGGAAGCTCTACCCCCATAGGCTCGTCATTAAAGTAAAGTATATTTATCTCTTGTTGTTCTTTTAAGAAGTCGGCGGCGTCTCCAATTTGTTCTTTTGATAGAGCGTTCTGATCATACGTTTCTAAATCCATAAAGTGAAATCCAATATCGTCTTTATATAGAAACTGCATGTTTTTTCTATCCATGTCGGGCACTTTAAAAGCATCGCCTGATCTAAAATTTTTCTCTTGTACAGCGCCTGTAACAATGTTTTTGATTTTGGTTTTCATCACAGCACTACGCTGAGCCATTTTCGAATGGCGATATTCGATAATCTC
>DAOVUC010000255.1 GCA_030632765.1 Candidatus Dadabacteria bacterium | reverse complement strand
CGACCAAATTAAAGAGTTATCATGCAAAGATAACCCTATACATAGGTTTTACTGAGATCGCTTGAATTTGAGAAGATTTAAGTTGCTCTAACTACTTGTGATAATAATCCATTATGTAAACTTGCTGAGCATTGACCTGCATACCTCCGTATTGCTTCCTCCAACGGTAATAAGTGTTTACTGTTACTCCTATCTCTCTGCATATCTCTGATAGATTCCTGCCCTCAAAAGAAAGCACTTCTGACTGACGCAGTACTCTTATTATTTGCTCTGGGGTGTAACGTTTCCTGCCCATTATAATGACCTCCTATGTATAGGGGGTTCTCTTTAAAAAATATCTTAACTTATGGACCTATTATAGGGGGGCAGGTCAACTGCCTAAATATAGACTCCATGATTTGAGACATACATTTATTACAGATTTGATTACAAGCGGTGTCGATATTATTACAATTATGGAAATAACCGGTCATAAAGACATAAGAATGATAAAACAATATTCGCACCCAACAGATATTCATAAAAAACAGGCGGTTGAAAAACTTATTTCGTATAGTATAAACAGTGATTCAAATCACATTGCAAGAATTTTCTAGAAAAAGATGATTATGAACAAAATTATTAGTATTAGTGCTGAGTGTACGGCTCTCTTTTTGGCTGAGATTGTTGACTTGTTTTAAGACTTGTCTTGCACTGTTCCAAAGCAGCATCGATAGCATTTAGTATTAGTGCTTTAAAGTGCCAATATTCATTGTGGACGTTTAATTCCAAAGGTCTTAATTCTGGAGCGTAAAGTAGAGGGATTCATACCCAGTAGCTCTGCCGCACCATCTGTACCATAAATACGCCACTTAGTAGATTCTAGAGCCTGGATAAGATTTTGATACTCCAACTCTTTAAGCTCCTTTTCAGTACGTATTATTTTTGAAGATTCTTCAGTTGAATTTATTTCCTTATTATATTTTGTTTCAAAGATTCCCGAGAGTGTGAGTTCCAGATTTATCTTAGAACTTGGGGATGTAATTATAGCTCGCTCAATAACGTTTTGCATCTCCCTTATGTTCCCGGGCCAGTCATAATCTAGCAAACGCCGAATACAATTTACTGATAAAGGGTCAATTATTTTCCCAAACCTTTTTGCACACTTATCTGCAAATACCGATGCGAGTAGAGCTATGTCATCACCGCGATCTCTTAGCGGAGGTATCTCAATCGGGAACACGTCTAGTCTATAATACAGGTCTTCTCTGAATTTCTTGTCTTCAACCATTTGCCGCAGATCACGATTGGTAGCACAAATCACACGCACGTCCACTTTAACCGACCTTGAGCTTCCTACTGGTTCAAATTCCCTTTCCTGTAGCACCCTGAGCAGTTTTGACTGTAGGTCAAGTGGAAGCTCTCCTATCTCATCCAGGAATATGGTACCTCCGTTGGCTAAACTAAACCGTCCCTCTCTTTTGGAGGTCGCGCCGGTGAAAGCTCCCTTTTCATGACCGAAAAACTCACTCTCCATAAGGGCAGGAGATATCGCCGCACAGTTGACTTTAAGTAGCGGTTTGTTTTTTCTTTTGCTTTCAGCATGTATTGCTCTTGCTACAAGCTCTTTACCTGTTCCAGTCTCACCAGTTACAAGTACACTAGCATCTGTGCCAGCAACCTGTTTGATCTTATTTAAAACTTTTTTAATTGCTTTGCTATTTCCTATGATTTCATCAAAATTTTGAAGTTCTTTTATCTCTTCCTGGAGATATTGGGCTTCGTCAATGAGAGTGTTAATCTTACGCTCCGCCTCGAGCCTGTCGTTTACATTCCTTAGAATAAGGGTGTAGTAAGGTTGTCCCTCAACTTCAAAACCTGAGAGTGTAGCTTCTGCAGAAAATTCAGTGCCATTTCCCATCATCGCCTTAAGTCCCCCTGGTATCCAGAGAGATCTTTTATCTTCAGGGAGTAAATGCAATTCCTTTAGAAGTTCTAAGAGCCTAACTCCGCTCACTTTAGTAAGGAACTCAGTTAAGTTGCGGCCCTGCATCTCCTGTGCTGAGAGTCCAAATAAATCCTCTCCTGCCGGGTTTATCATTTTGACATTGGCTCTGGCTTCCAGCTCTATAATCGTATCCATTGCTGAGTCAACTAGTTGAGAGAGCTTCCGCTCTCTTTCCCTCACCTGGGATTCAGCTCGCAAACGCTGCAACTCAGCTGCAGCCCGGGCAGCGAATATATTGAAGATTCCTACTAAACGTGGGTCCTCAGGAATTGGTTTAGTATCAAGTACAGCTATGTACCCTAGTGCTTTCCCATCAATATCCTTAAGTGGAACACCCATGTAGCTTACCGCGCTCAGCTCTTTTAATATCGGATTATCGGGAAAGAAATCTATAATATTCTCAGGGTAATGTATAAATGAGTCCTCTAAAATAACTTCCTCACAAACCGTTCCCGCTATGTCGTACTCGTAGTCCTCAATCCATTTCCCGCCCATTAGAAAGGCGAGCCCACGGAGCTTCTGCGTTTCATCTATGTATTCGGTGATCCATGCCCCCTCCGTTCCAAGGGCGCGGCTCAGATTTTCTACAAGGGACCTAAAAAATTGTTCTCCAGTTTGGGTTGCGGTACCTTCTATTATATTTCTTAAAACCACATCCTCATCAAGTATGTGGTTTACTCTTGAGTCAGACTTTTTCATTTTATAAGGGCCTTTATTTTAATTCTATCACAGAGAAAAAACTTTTCAGTTATTTACTCTTTCAAATAAAGTAGGCTTATGATTGTTTAATTTCTATAATTATATATACATTTGTTCCATTTCTAACATCATCCAGAACCAGGATTTACCGCTAATTCTAAGCAATTATCTTAAATAAAATCTTATCTCAATTTATGAATTTAGATTTGCGGCTTCCCATGCCGAAATTCCTCCCACCAGGTCCGAAACATTAGTAAAGTTTTTCTCTACCAGTAAGCTAACTGCCATCGAAGATCGATATCCACTAGCACAATATACAACCAGCTCCCTATCATTTGGTATCTCTACATATCTCTCCTTTATCTGATTGAGGGGAATGTTTATACTTCCGTCAATATGATTTAATTTCCATTCACCGGGTCTCCTGACATCGAGTATCTGGGGCGGATCATTTGAAGAGATCATCTCAGAAAGTGATTGCGCGGTTATTCTCTCTGT
>DAOVUC010000163.1 GCA_030632765.1 Candidatus Dadabacteria bacterium | reverse complement strand
GGTTTCTTAGCACCATACTTCGACCTGCTTTGTCTTCTGCTATCAACGCCTGTAGAGTCTAGTGTACCCCTTACTATGTGATACCTGACACCCGGCAAATCCTTGACCCTTCCACCTCTTACAAGAACAACAGAGTGCTCCTGAAGAGTATGGCCCTCACCAGGGATATAACCGGTCACTTCAATACCGTTTGTAAGCCTAATACGCGCAACTTTTCTTAGTGCGGAATTAGGTTTTTTAGGTGTAGTAGTATAAACCCTAACACACACCCCTCTTTTTTGTGGACAGTTCTGCAGAGCGGGGGCCTTACTCTTCTTTTTCGCTCTCTTTCTGCCTTCTCTAATTAGCTGACTTATAGTTGGCACTAATACTGGTCTCCCTCAAAAGTTAATCCAACTAATATATCCAGATTAATTATTAGATGTCAAGATTACAAGACATGTTTTTTACCAATTGTTTTAAGTTTCTTAGCCATACCAATAACAGTAACCTTAGACTTGTACCATCCGGGCTTCCACCGGTTGTCCTCAATGCCATCTAATTCAGCCTGAAAAACCCTAATACATATAGTTACGCGTCCACCTATATCGACGACCGGATCACCTGTATACAAATCGGGAATCGTATCTATTTCAATGCTACACCCATCGGGCTGAATCTCTAAAAGATCAATACATTCAAGAAACGGGCGGTCATGTTTTACTTCATTATCTAAAGTTTCAACACCAATTTCCAAATACCAAATTTCAGCCATTTAATGACTCCTCAAACGTAATCTAAATCAACGTTTTTTAGATATATTTAAGTGCTTTTTTCCCAATATCGGTTCTAAAATAAAGCGATTCACAATCGATATGGTTAACTGCTTTATAAACAGCGCTAATTGCGTCTGGTATGCTATCACCAAGAGCCGTCACACCAAGCACCCTCCCTCCATTTGCTACGATATTACTATCATCCTTGGAGGTGCCTGAGTGAAAAACTAAAACCCCGTCCATATTATTAACATCATCTATACGGTCTATTTGAAAACCCTTTTTATAGTCCCCAGGATACCCCTTGGAAGCCAGAACGACGCAAACCGAAGCTCTATCATACCACTGAATATCTCCCTGTGCTACCCCTCCTTTAGAAATCGTGTTCATAAGAGGAACTATGTCAGAGCGCATTCTCATTAAGAGCGGTTGAGCCTCAGGATCACCGAATCTGCAATTGTATTCAAGGACCTTAATATCAGTACCATCAATCATAAGTCCGGCGTATAATATTCCTTTATATTCCCGGCCTTCTTGTTTTAGCGCCCTCACCGTTGGTATCATTACTTGATTCATTATCGTCTCATGAAGCTCGGGAGTGATAATCGGAGCAGGTGAATAGGCACCCATACCTCCGGTATTGGGGCCCTTGTCTCCATCCAAAAGCGCTTTATGGTCCTGTGAAGATTCAAGAGGTATAACGTTTTCCCCATCTGTAAAAGCTATAAAGGATACTTCTTCGCCTTGAAGAAACTCCTCTATTACAACCTGGTTCCCGGAATCTCCAAATATCTTACTTCTCATTATATCATCTAGTACATCTACAGCCTCATCCTCTGTGTGGCAGATGATGACCCCTTTTCCGGCCGCAAGCCCGTCTGCCTTAATTACCAGGGGAGGCTTAACTTCTTTTACCCAATTCACAGCTTCTTCATAGTCATAGAAAGTTGAAAAGAAAGCTGTCGGTATATCATATTTTTTCATAAGGTTTTTCGAATACACTTTACTGCTTTCAATTTCAGCGGCAGCTTTATTGGGACCGAAAATGTTAAGATTCTCTTCTTGGAATCTGTCTACGATCCCAAGCGATAAAGGAATCTCGGGACCCACAATAGTGAGATCAATCTCTTCCGCTTTAGCAAAGCGAACCATAGAATCAATATCTGTTACCTTTATATCCACACAAGTAGCATGCTTTGAAATTCCTATATTTCCAGGGGCGCAAAAAAGTGCCTTTACATTAGGGCTTTGCGATATTTTCCAACACAAAGCATGTTCTCTTCCTCCGCCGCCTACTACAAGTACTTTCATAATATCAAGATCCTCTTATTTTTAGCTATTAAATTCCCTGAGCCCAGTAAATTTACCAGATAATGGAACTTTTTAAATATTCATATCGTAAAAAGCATAAAAATAAATATTACGCCTGGAAAGCCTTAGTTTGACCCATTAGATGCTATCTTTGAGAGTGTATAAATTATTCTACTGTAACAACTTTTGCAAGGTTTCTTGGCTGATCTACGTCTGTTCCTTTGTACGTTGCAATATGATAGGCGAGAAGCTGTAGTGGAATTATAGAAATGATAGGGCTTAGAAGGTACGAGGAATCAGGAACTTCTATTACCTTATCGACAATCCCCTGTAACTCCTGGGCACCCGGATCAGAGGTTAAAAAAATCACCTTTCCCCTTCGAGCACGAACTTCCTGAAGATTTCCTAATATCTTCTTGTATGTTACTCCATCACCCGGGGCTATTAAAACAACCGGCATATCCTCATCGATGAGAGCAATAGGACCATGTTTCATCTCTCCGGCAGCATAACCTTCGGCATGAATATAAGAGATCTCTTTTAGTTTTAGTGCTCCCTCAAAAGCGATTGGATGGTTGATTCCCCTTCCAAGATATAGAAAATTTCTGTACTTAAAAAACTCTTTTGCAAGCTCTTTAATACGGCCGTCCAATTTAAGAGTAATCTCGATTAACTGAGGGATACTTATCGCCTCTTTAATCATCTCTATAGACTGTTTTTTAGTAAGTTGTTTTTTTATCCTGCCCAAATAGATAGCGAAGAGATAAAAAGCAATGAGCTGGGTGGTAAAAGCTTTGGTAGACGCAACCCCTATTTCAGGCCCTGCATGAGTATAAATTACACCATCTGCATCTCTAGCAATCTTGCTCATCATTACATTTGTAATGCACAGTGTTGTAGCGCCCCTCCCCTTTGCCTCCAGTAGCGCTTCAGATGTATCCGCTGTTTCCCCGGATTGCGAGACGGCGATGGCAAGGGTTTTATTATCAAGAATAGGTTTCCTATAACGAAATTCAGAAGCTATATCCACTTCAACTGAAACCTTTGCGATTTTCTCGATCATATATTTGCCGATCAGGCTTGCATGATAAGAAGTACCGCACGCAAGAGCTACTATCCTGTTAACGTTTTTAAAGAGAGAGGCATCCAGACCCTCAAAATACACATCCCCAGTTTCTTCTGAGAACCTGCCCCGCATTGTGTCCAAGACGGCTCTTGGCTGCTCAAAAATCTCTTTCATCATAAAGTGCCGGTATCCACACTTCTCAGCAGAGATCGGATCCCAGTTTATTTCTTGCACATCTCTACTCACGTGTTTTCCGTCTATATCTGTGATACTGATAGTGTCCCGCTCCAGCACCGCAACATCACCATCCTCTAAATAAATCACTTTACGGCTAAATGGAAGGATGGCCGGGACATCAGAGGCCAGATAGTTCTCATGATCACCTATTGCTAATATAAGCGGTGAGAATTTTCGTGTGGCAATAACCTTATCGGGATCCTTATCAGAAATTACCGCAATCGCATATGAACCCTCTATTCTCTCAAAAGCCGCCCTGGCCGCATCCTCAAAACAGAGCCCGCCCTCAATCGTATCCTCAATTAAGTGAGCTATGACTTCAGTATCTGTGTCTGAGTAAAATTTGAATCCTTTCTTTTTAAGCTCATTTTTAAGCTCTAAATAATTTTCGATAATTCCGTTATGTACAACTGAAGTTCCGCCTGATACATGGGGATGGGCGTTTTTTTGAGACGCATCCCCGTGAGTTGCCCACCTTGTATGACCTATACCGAGGAGTCCCTTGGGAGAGTGCTTTTTAACTTTAGTTTTGAGTTTGGAGAGCTTTCCCTTACTTTTGAATACCCTAGCTCTGCCGTCTTGGATTATGGCTATGCCGGAGGAATCATATCCGCGGTACTCGAGCCTGGTTAAGCCTTGCAGCAATACATCAACTGTTTTAGATTGATTCCCTATATATCCCAAGATTCCACACATTTACTTGTCCTTACTCCGCCCCTTATCCTTAGGCTTTCTCTTCCAGTCCTTAATATTAGTTTGCCTAGCTCTTCCAATAGCGAGCGAGCCTTCCGGAACGTCTTTTGAAATTGTTGATCCGGCCCCAGTAGCAGCGCCCTTACCAATCTTAATCGGAGCAACTAACATTGTGTCGCTTCCTATAAATACGTTGTCCTCAATTACAGTTTTGTGCTTTTCAATACCATCGTAGTTACAAGTAATCGTACCGGCTCCTATATTGACGTCTTTCCCCAACACCGCATCCCCTACATATGACAAGTGAGAGCCTTTCGATCCACGGCCAATTTTAGATTTCTTTATTTCCACAAAATTACCGATCTTAGCTCCGTCCATTATTTGCGCTTCCGGACGTATGTGAGCAAAAGGTCCAATGCTTACATTATTTTTAACTGAGGCGTTGGTAATATAACAGGACGCGCGAACTGTAACTCCATTTCCAAATTTAGAGTCTTCAATCCATGTAGAAGGACCGATAACGCATTTACTACCTATTTGAGTTTTTCCGTAAATATGGGCGTTAGGATAGATAGTCGTATCTCGTCCAATTCTAACCTCAGGAGAAACATATGTAGCATCGGGATCAATCAAAGTAACACCCGAGCGCATAAGACTCTCATTTACCCTCCACTTTAACACACTTTCAACATATGAAAGCTCGGCCCGATCATTTACACCCGTTACTTCATCACTGTCTGAAACAAGCACACCATTAATATTCAAGGAATTCTTATGAGCAGACTCTACTATATCTGTTAAGTAATATTCGCCCTGTTTATTTCTGGAATTAATCTTTTTAAGCGCATTCCATAAAAAAGAGCTTTTTACACAGTAAGTTCCTGAATTTATCTCATCAATAAACCTCTCTTCACGGGAAGAGTATTTTTGTTAAACCATACC
>DAOVUC010000132.1 GCA_030632765.1 Candidatus Dadabacteria bacterium | reverse complement strand
CTGTCCTTGTTTGAGGAGGGGGTACGGCAAGAGTAACCCCTTCACTTCCCCGGCTCCTCTCGACAGAACCCTGAGCCTGAACAGCCGGCAGATATTCACCGGCTGTAAAATAAATTTGAGCCCTGGCCTGATTCACACTCGTAACTGCGCTTTTAAGATCATAATTTCCTTCGCTTGACTTGATTATCAATTCATCTAGGATCGGGTCATTAAACATCGTCCACCAAGTCCACAGATTTGCCGCCCCCTCGTTAAGTCCATATGTTACTTGCTCGTGCCAGGTATCAGGCATTTTTGTTTCAGGAGGTTCATAGTCTGGTCCAACTTTTATACAAGACAGTAATAAGCTTGAGAAAATTAATAAAACTGTCGTACATCTGAATAATCTGACTACGATTACTAGATCTTTATTAGAAGGTATTGAACTTACTCGCATGATCATTCAAAAAAAGCCTCAGAGACTCCGTAGCTTATATCCGTATAGAGGAATTTATGGTTTAAAGTGCGGCGGATATTTCTCCCAAGGATAGCCGGATATCGCCATCTTGTACCCAAGATCGTAGAGACGTTTCAAATCGTCCGGATCAAATGGCTCTTTGGCTTGGGAAACATAATCAGCCGGGACTGAACCCAGGTTGTAATCAATCCCGTCTCGCTGAGTTATCGTATATATGCGGTAGAGGTCTCCGATAGCTTGTGAGGATGTCAGACCGGTGACTGCCTTTCCGGCAATCGAAAATATTGACATTTCTACCTCTTTATAATGATGTTTAAGCTGGGCGCTTCGCATAATAAAAATGCGAACTTTGGGCATACCTTTAATATTTAGAGCCTCGTGAGCTTGATCAATATCAATCAAGTCCCCGTAAAAGAAAACCTCTACCGATACACCGCCGTCTACATGCATCTCATCGTAGATTGAACCGCCTGCGTCTACTTCAATCATCGAAGGGGGAAATGCAACCGGCATTGCTGCCGATGCCAGCATTATTCTACGAAATAGCTCAAGAGCACCCGGATGTCCGCTACTTGCTATGGCACCCATATTCCAAACCACCAGTCTCTGAGCATCCAGATTGGTGGTTCCTAAAAACAAACGGCGCCCCTCAGAGTGTGCTTTAGCAATGTCCTGCAGCATTTCTTCATCTATAATCCTCTCGATCATACTAGCCAGTGGGGCGTTATCCGCTGCGTAAGGGGTGCCGGTCATAATACTCCATAAAGATTCCTTTTCCATAATATTGTTCGTATTAATGGATGTGTAAAGCTGGCCGATTTTTTGGTCGTACTTACCTCCTAGGAAAGCAAACGGGGCAATAAGGCTGCCGGTGCTTATTCCGGTCACGAGTTTGAAAGTCGGGCGGGTACCCGCAGCGTCCCATCCGTTAAGTACTCCGCAAGCAAAAGCACCGAATGAACCTCCCCCGGAAAATGCCATGATATCAATAGTATCATCACCGTCGTATTTATATCCCGCGGCCATAGATTGCTGCATCGAAAGGACTAAATCCTCTTGAAACGCCTCACTATGCTCATCACCCCACGCTCTTACACCAGGCATACCCGCAATTTCAGCTTCATCGGCATAATTCTTAGGAAGTGCATTGCGAGTCGGCTTGGCACATGAGAATGACAACAGGACTAATATAATTATTAACGATGAGCAGATTAGTGACTTATTTCTATGCAATATCATATCGACCTCTTTATACAAATAGATTTTCAATACAAGGCTTTAAATCAATTGCTACCTGACATTCATAATACATCAAAATGGTTTTAAAAATCAATAGCCAGTCCAACAATAGCCCGTAAACAATGACTTCCCATTCAAATTTGCAACCAGCAAATGAAAAACTACTACCCTTTAAACCCCTTATCTCCGTTTCTTTAGAACTCTACGCCGACGCCTATGGTCTGGCCCTTGACGGAGAGCTTTAAAGCTGTGTCTTTTTTATCATAGTCTATGTGTAGAAATCGGTAGCCTGCAAAAACCTTGGAGGAAACGTCCCATGTCTTAATTCGGTAAGCGACTGTGCCAATTACTTGATAGGTAATATCCACATTGTCTACTTTCCAGCCACCCACATTACTGACCTTCTCCCCAAAACTTGGACTAGCTATAAGTAGAGAAATCTGGCAAAATTCTAACTTTAAGGGTGGACTCGTTTTCGGGGGATTGACAATTGACCTTAATCATGACTAAATATGCAAATAAATTCATAAGACTCTTTATTGTCTAAAATCGTTTATCCTAACTATTGATGGCTAATTTAGTGAATAAATGCCATAATTTGTGTAGGTCTCTTTGAGCAGAACTAAACGCATAATCACCTATTTGCTAATATTCATCTCTGTTATCATAGTCCTAATAGCAATCGGGCTATTCATAATCAGAACATTTCATCTGGACTCAAAATTTGTACAAGGACAGATCGAATCCATTCTATCCACAAAGCTAAACCGTGCTGTAGTTATTAATGGGGATGTCAATATTAGTTACGGACTTATACCCTCGCTAACAATAAACGACGCCAAAATGCTTAACCCCAAGGGCTGGGGACACGATCCGTTTATAAGTATTAGTAAGGTAGAGATACAAATTGAATTAATACCACTGCTTTATAAAAAAATCCGGATAAGAGAGGTTGATCTATACGGCGCAGACATCAATCTTGAATCCAAAAAGGACGGCATAGACAACTGGGATTTCGACTTAGATGATAAAGACAAGGATGAGGACAAAGACAATAACTCAACAGACCGTATATTAAGATCATTTTCTATAAATAACGTAAAAGCGCAAGACGTCACACTTAGCTACATTGACGGAAATGGAAAGAACAGCCACTTAATTAAAGTCACAAGTCTCAAGGGTACCGCCCGGCAAGATTATCCGGTAACCGCGGAACTTAACGGTAACTACCTTAAAAAACCATACTCTATCCAAGCTACAAGCGGGACTTTATATGAACTCATAAAATCCTTTAAAAAGTTTCCTATAAATACGACAGGAACGTATCTTGACGCAGATTTCGATATCTCGGGTATAGTCTCAATCCCGGAGGATTTTGAGGGCACCTATCTTAGTGTGAATATTCAAGGCAAGAAACTTACTGAACTAGAAGACCTCCTTAAGGAAAACCTCTCTGAATTGAAATCTTATTCAATCAATAGCGATGTCCTGATCACCGAGAAATCATTTGAACTGGATAATCTCGACTTAATTTATAACGAAACTAATGCCAAAGGAGAGCTAAACGCCGACTTCTCAGATAAAAAGCCCAACATTTATGGCCGTCTAGATATCTCGAACCTAGACCTCACACCATTTTCAGAAATGTCCCAGGATACATCGGACAAAGATAAGGATACATCTGTAAAAAATAAGGACCATGATCTAACACCTTATTTCGACTTTCTAAATCAAATTAACGCGGATTTAGAATTATCTATCGACCAAATAATAAATCTGCCGGTAGCCCTTACTAATATTACTATTAAACCGCAGGTACGGAATGGAAAACTTACTACCCCGTTCGATTTTGAGTTAGAAGGTGTCAGGATAAAGGGAGATATCAAATTCGATACGGACAAAGATATGCCGAGAGTACAATTAGAAACACACTCTCAGAATCCCGATTTAACGCCATTAACTTCGCAAACAGAAGAAAACAGAATTAAAATAAAAGTAGAATCTGCGGATCTTGAATTTTCAGCCCGGGGGAAGAATATAACCTCATTTGTAGAATCAGCTAAAGCTTATTTGGAGATAAAGAAGGTCCTCTTATTTAGAAAGCAATATACTAAAACTTACTCCAAAGACCCCATTAAAATTTTTGTCGCTAAACTCAGTCTAGAACCCGGCAACAAGCTCGTAGGCAGCGTTCACGGTAACCTGCTTGGCCATCCGACATCAATCAACATAATCTCTTGTAAACTGACAAGCTTGTTTTCAGGCAACATATGCCCAATAAAAATGACCGTGAACACTGCTGGTTCCAGGGTAACGGTAAGCGGTGATATCATAAAACAAGAAAAGCATATAGATTCCAACTTGGACATCAGATTATTAATCAACAACATATCTGATTTCGGGGATTCGGTTCCGAGCTTATCTAAAGCTAATATGCCGCTTATGGCTTCAGCCAATTTATTGGACACGGCAAATAAATTCATCTTGAGAGATATCAATATCACACTTGGCAGATCAAACCTAAAAGGAGAGTTTTCAAGAGAGCTAAGGGATAACGACACGATAGACACTTTAATCCTAGACTCTGATTTAATTGATATTACCCAGCTTAGGACATTATTGCACTCAGACGGCGAAGATAGAAATGAAGACAAAGAACCGGGAATAGACTTTGACCTTCCCGTTGTCCCGTCTAACTGGCCAGGTATTGATTCCTATATCGAGATTGACTTAAAGAGAGTGATCCTTGGAAAAACCGAGTTTCAAAACATGCTATTAGTCAGCCATATAAACAAAGGGGTAATGAAAGATTCTGAGTTTAGTATACAAACCGGTGATACAAAATTCAAAGGCGACGTATCCATAGATATATCAGGGGCTATACCAAAAGCAGAATTACTTTTATACACATCAAATGTAGATGTAGGTGAAATTCTAGAGAGCCTTGGTATCAATGAAGACATAGGGTTTGTATCCAAAGAGTTAGATATAAAAATAAAGCTAGTAGGAAGAACACTAAAAGAAATTTTCAATAATTCTTCATTCAATGCCCAAGTTGCGGATGGAGTTTGGACTCTACTGGATCTAGAAAACAAAGAAAACATTGAAATAGATATTAAAAAGGGAGTGTTGAATGCACAGCCTTATAAACCAATAACTATAAATATGGAAGGTTCATATAAAGATGGCCCACTGAATATTAACGCAAACGTTAGTAATTTACTTAATGGTCTTGTCAGCACCAATGTAAAATCTCCTGTTTCTCTTGACGCAGAATTTTTAGGGATGAAGATTAATATTGATGGTTTCATTTCATATCCCCTAAATCAAAGAACCACCGACTTATCAATATCAATTTCGGGGGAAAAGCTTCAAAGCCTAAACGATATCCTTGATTCCAATCTGCCAAAAATTGGCCCTTATGAACTTACCGGGGAGCTCAAAACATCCCCCACGAGTCTCAGTTTTAAGAACATCAAACTTAGAGTCGGCAATAGCCAGATAAAGGGAAATATCGATTTGGCAAACCTGGATCATATCCCCAGAATGGACGTCGAATTATACTCGGACGCAATTGAAATCAGGGACTTTATCAAATCAAACGAAAAAGAGGAAAAGAAAGAGAAAGAACAATCTTTTATTGATAAAATTAATCCCATCTCCAAACCCGATGCGGAGGATGAAGAAGATACTGGAATAGTATTTGCG
>DAOVUC010000232.1 GCA_030632765.1 Candidatus Dadabacteria bacterium | reverse complement strand
GGATAAAATGCCTGATACAAGAGCAAATAAAGAAAAGAGGGTGGATATATTCATAAAACAGGCAAGAGTCATACGTCTTATGGGTCGATTTAAGGGGCACATAAAAACCTTGGAAAAAAACCTCCCAATAGTAGAAGAGCTTGGAGACAAAGACAGAATAGCAGATTACTACTTTAAATTGGGGTTTTATTATTCAGTACTGGGAGACCTTAATAATGCAATAAAGTATTGTACTAAATCTATCGAACTTGCAGAGTTAACAGGTAACGAACGGATTATGGGCCTTGCGTTACCCAGATTAGGAGTTTCTTACTGGTACAAAGGTGAACCAAACAAGGGAATTCAATTTGCTAGGAAAGCAATAAATATAATGGAAAAATTAGGTGATCAATATTGGCTCGCCAGGTCTTACCAGATTCTTGGATGTTTGTATTGGATGCTAGGAGAATGGGATAAGAGCATAGACTGTATGCAAAAGCTATTGGAGAGGAGTAAAGAAATCTCTGATGTTAACTTGTTATCTCTAGCATATTGGTCCTTAGCCTGGACCTATCTGAGTAAAGGGGATTTTGAAGTAGGTATTGATTATTCTAAGAAATGTTTGGACATGTCTCCTACTCCTCTATTCACGGTATTTGGAACAGGTTACATTGGTTTAGGCTATTACAAAAAAGGTGAATTAGACAAGTCCATAGATTATTTGGAAAAGGCTTTGCAACAAGCTAATGATTTTGGTTTAGGACATCAACATACTGAATTTGGTCTCTATCTAGCTGAAGCTTATTCATCAACAAACAAAAAAGATCAAGCTCTCAAAATTGCAAATGATAATCTAGAAATTGTTAAACATAGCGGATATAAATATTGGGAGGGGGTATATTATAGATTCTTAGGAGAGCTTTGTGTCGAAAGTGAATTTAAGAAGGCTAAAAAGCATATTGAAGATAGCATTAAAATCCTGAAAAAAGTAGGAGCCAAGAACGAGCTTGCTAAGAGTTACTTGAGCTTGGGTAAGTTATACAAAGAAAACGATGAAAAAGAAAAGGCAAAGAAGTATGTTACTCAGGCACTCCACATCTTCGAAAAGCTAGGCACACTCCACGAGCCAGAAAAGGCGAGGGAGGTGCTAAAAGATTTAAGATAATCATCATGGTAAAATGTGTGGTTTATAGACATCATTTTATATAATGACTTCCTACCACCCCTTTGGTAGGACAATAGCTTTAGTCAGACTTTTGACTTGAACACTAAATAAAAAAAGAAGTCGAATAACGAACCTATTAAGAATAATAATTTCAGCTTAGGACTAGAAGAGATTAAAGCAGGATTATATTACTTATGATTCCAACTTAAACCCTGCTTGACACAAAGGGGGGGAGTACAGTTCAAACACATAATATTTCGGTTTTAATTACACAATGTGTTAGAATAAAACTCTAAAATTTAAGGAGGTATATACATGCCTGATCAAGAACAACCACCGGGTCAAGACCAGGGACAAATGGGAAACCTTTCCAATTCAATACTCATGGCTTTTAATCTTGGTGTCCAATTTAATCAGCAGACTCAGGGTACAAAGAGCGTAACCGAAGTTACCGGCGAATTGGGACATACAATTTATACTAACCTGACGCAGGTATATGGGGAGAATACCCAGGATGATTTGCTCCGCACAAATACTGAATATTTTCTTCAAATAGCCTTGATGGGATACATAGTACCCTCGATATGTGCATTCGATGAGGAATTCAAAAATAGACTTCTTCAATTAATCGAGATGAGAGCACAAAAAATGGAGGGCCAACAGCCAGGTGGTGGGAGTAGAATAATTACTACTTAGGAGTTCTTATATGGGCAAAAAAGTTCTTGGCGGTAGAGAAAAGGTAAAAGTAGCTGTTATTCAGGCCTCTCCGGTATTTATGGATAAGGAGAGAACCATTGAAAAAGCCTGTGGTCTTATAAGAGATGCAGGCAGAAATGGAGCAGAGCTAGTAACTTTCTCAGAATCATTTATCCCCGGATACCCGGCTTACTATACAGTCGGATACGAAACCCCTCCACATGAATGGACCGACTTCATGATCGCTCTTCAGGACAATTCACTACAAATACCAGGTGAAGATACCGTAATTCTCGGAGAAGCGGCAAAAGAGGCCGGAGCGTATGTTGTAATTGGGTGCAACGAACTCGACGACAGACCCGGAAGCCGGACTGTTTACAACAGCCTTCTATTTATAGACAAAAACGGGGAGACAATGGGCAAGCATAGGAAGATCATGCCGACCTATACGGAAAGAATTTACTGGGGACAAGGAGACGCAAGCGATATAAGAGTATTTGATACGGAGATAGGACGAATCGGCGGCCTGATATGCTGGGAGAACCATATGACTCTGGTAAGAGCCGCAATGATTCATAGAGGGGCAGATTTTCATATTGCCGTATGGCCGGGCAACTGGAGGAGAGGGGAGGATAAACTTCTCGATGCGGATACGAGCTCTGGGGGAATTAACTGCAACATTCAAGCCTTGATAAAAGTGCACGCTTTTGAAGCAGGCGCTTTTGTATTAAGTGGGTGCGGTTATTTAGACTCAGACGATTTCCCTGAGAAATGGCATGGGATAAGAGACGGGGAGCATATGAACTACGATTGGGCAAAGGGAGGAAGCTCAATAGTTAACCCCGCAGGGAGATATCTGGCTGAACCTAATTTTGAAAAAGACGCAATATTATATGCCGAGTGCTATGCTAACCAGATTAAGGCAGTTAAAGCCGTATTTGACTCACTCGGACATTATTCGAGGTGGGATGTAGCTCAATTAGCTATTAGAAAAGAGGGCTGGGAGCCTGAATTTGAATTAAAGGATAATCCAAAACCTCAAATTGATCTCGCCGACTCAGAGCTTAAAAGAATTTCAGAACAGTATGAAATCAGCTTAGAAAAATTAGAATCATTGATCCAAGAACTTACAGAACCTGACAACGATTAATCCATTTAATTAGTATTAGACAGATAGCTCGTTCATTACAGAGTTTAACTCTCCCTCTATTATTGACCGTATTTCTTGGAGTTTTAGATCATCGTGCGCCTCGAATCTAAGAACAAGGGCCGGCTGGGTGTTTGATGCCCTTATAAGACCCCAACCATATGGAAACTCAATCCTTACCCCGTCAATATCTATGACCTCATGCTCCCTGCTAAGCTCATCCTTCACCCTTTCCACAACCTGAAACTTAATCTCATCAGGACAGTCCATTCTTATCTCTGGAGTCGATACGGAGTGAGGGATTCCTTCGAGAAGTTCCGATACTTTTTTCCCTGTTTTAGAAATTATCTCAAGTAAACGAAGCGCTGCATATAGAGCATCGTCGTAACCGAAAAACTTATCGGCGAAAAAGATATGCCCACTCATCTCGCCCGCCATAGCGGCGTTTTCAACTTTCATTTTGTCTTTGATAAGAGAGTGCCCGGTCTTCCACATAATCGCCTCCCCCCCCGCATCTTCAATTCCCCTAAAGAGCGAGGTCGAGCACTTTACGTCTCCTATGAATTTAGCGCCCTCCTCTCTTGATAAAATATCCCTCGCGAAAATAAGAACGAGCATATCTCCCCAGATAATCTCTCCATT
>DAOVUC010000056.1 GCA_030632765.1 Candidatus Dadabacteria bacterium | reverse complement strand
TAATTTATGTGGAAAGAATAAATCATAAGGGCATTTTAATCGGCAAGAAAGGGGCAATGTTAAAAGAAATCGGAAGTCTTGCGAGAGCCGATATTGAAAAAATCCTGGGAACAAAAGTTTATCTTGAGCTTTGGGTCAAGGTAAAAGAGAAATGGAGCCAGAGAGATAATCTAATCAGAGAGTTTGGTTACGGGGATTAATTATCTATTATAAAAGGTGTACTGCTCCCCCTTTCCGTCATTCCCGAACGCTTTAATCGGGAATCCACTCTTTGTCATTCTGAACTTGATTCAGAATCTTCTTTTGTTTTAGCTTTTTTTTATTTTTACAAATGAAAAAGACGAGACCCTGAAAATTTGGTTCTAATAAAATAAATAGCCAAGACTAATTACGCATTTGCTCTTAGGAAAGGGCGTCCGATTCTTCACTTGATCAGAATCGTAGTTCAGGGTGACGGAAATGTTCCGCCGGGGTGAAAACACCCGCTAACCCTGAGGCTCTCGCCTGCCTCGGCGGAGCTTTAGCGAAGACGGGAAGGGTGAAATCCTAAAAGTTCCGTCCTTCGATTAAACTCAGGACGAACGGGTTAAAATATATCCATCCTGCCTCATTCCTACCAGCATCTTAATGGGGAGCGGTATAAAGGCTTGATTCTACTCCCCTTTAAACTCGGGTTTTCTTTTTTCCGCAAAAGCTTTTTGCCCTTCTTTGTAATCTTGACTGTTTTGCACTTCAGTAGTCATTTGTCTTATTAATTTTTCATCTTCAGTACTTATTGTTCTCTTTTCTAGAGTTTTGGTGATTTCTTTAAGAGTTTTGAGAGATAAAGGCGCGTTTTCCGCAATTTCGTTTGCGATCCCGTAAGTAAATTCCTCAAGTTCCTCTCTGGGTACCATGAAATTTACAAGGCCAATTTCCCAGGCTCTCTCGGAGCTTATCGGCCTTCCTACGAGAAAAAGTTCTTTTGTATATCCGGGCCCGATCAAATCCAAGAACTTTTTGATCCCGCTGTAGGAATAAACAACGCCCAGTTTTGCCGGCGGCATTCCCAATAGGCAGTCCTCAACCGTTGTTCTTAAATCACATGTTACAGCTACCTCAAGTCCGGCCCCGAAGGCGTGCCCATTCATCATTGCAATCACAGGGTAGGGGAAGCTCTCAATTGTTCTAAGTGCCCTGCCCAGGGGGTGATCCCCTTCGTGATGCCTTATCATATCGTTTTCCCCGATTGCGTTTATGTCGTAACCTGAAGAAAACGCTTTTTCCCCGGAGCCTCTAATAACTACGCATCTAACTTTTTTCCCGTCCCTAAGTCGATCAAGCTGTTCACTCAGCTCAAGGAGCATAGAGGGGGTTAACAGATTCCTCTTCTCCGGTCTATTAAACGTTAAGGTGCAAATGGTCCCTTTCTCTTCAACTATCAGTTCTTGCTCATGTACCACAAAATTGCCTCCAAACAGTTATGATCGCATTTAAAAACTAGTATCGATATGGTGCCCGCTTTGTCAAATTCCATGGGTTCTGTTGATTTTTACTGGAGCAACCTTGAAAATTGAGTTATTATTACTAGCTTAATAAATTAGGAGAGTGCGAACATGCCTTTATTTGAATATGAATGTGATAGCTGTATGGACGGGTACAACAGGGATATAGACGCAATAGTTGCGAAACCTAGTAAAACTAACGCAACTAAGATTAAGAAGAATAATGCCGGCATTCTCTATGTTGAAATGACTGATGACGATAAGCATAAACAGCTTTTCGCCTTGGGGGAGAAAAGTAACAGAAGGGGTCCAAGAAGATTTCAATATAAAATTAGTAAGAATAAAGTTCTCTATCTTGAACTCAAGGATTTTAGATTCAGCTCCTTAGTATTGGATGACAAAGATGAGAAAGACCTCACATGCCCAAATTGTAACAGTAAAAAACCACGTAGAATATTCTCTACATTTAAAGCCATATTTGATGATAAAAGCAAGAGAGCTCCCGGCCCTGGCGATGAGCTAAGGTGGCATATGGAATATAAAGAGCAGAAAGATGAAGAACAGAAGAGTGACTGGGTTGGTCAGGAGCACTTGAACCAGTATTTCAACAGATAATATCGGGAGGAGTTAAATGCCGCTTTTTGAATATGAATGCACTATATGCAGAAGTAACGTAGATGATAGTTTAAAACAGATAGAGAAAAAGGTGACCAAGAAACTTGTATCTGAGTTAGTAAAAAAATATGACAATATAAATCATATAGGTGTTCTTGATCTTGAGAAAGAAAAAGTTGTAGCAGAGCATGGTAAGAGGGACAATGATTGTGTGGACTTAGATTTTTATTTGAACGAAGGGACTCAGCTAGTGTTTCTCAATCTGCAAAAGAACTACCGTTTTTCCGAGCTTATTTATGAAAAGGGTGATGAAAAGAAATTAAAGTGCCCATTTTGCGAGACGAAAAAAGTTGAAAGGGTAGTATCAAGCTTTGCCTTTACGAGTGATCTATGCACTGATATGCCAAAACCTGATTTGTCAGGCCTGCCGGCGTCAGTAAGAAAAAACACCTTCCTCGGCAACTATATTGAAGAAAAAGACAGGCCTAAGAAAAACAAATAAAACCCGTCAGTTTGAAAATATAGATAAGTTTAGAGTATGGAAAGCTTTAGCAATTCAATAATATCTTTATGATTCCTGTCGATAAGCTTCTTTTGGTTTCCCGAATCTTCGTCCAAGCTCCTCAAAAATATCATTTGGAGTGATGCCAAAATAAGATAAAGTGATTAAAGAGTGGAACCAAAGGTCCGCTGTTTCATAAATTATCTCTTTTTTATCTTCGTTTTTTGCGCCGATTATTGTTTCCCCGGCTTCCTCGCCGATTTTTTTAAGAATCTTGTCGAGCCCCTTATCAAAAAGCCCGCTTACATAAGAGCCCTCTTTTGGATTTTTTTTCCGGTCCTCAATTACAGCATATACATCATCAAGAGTCTTATTCGAATTTGATGGACCAAATTTAGGAGCTTTCTTATCTGTGTCCAAAGATCTGTAAAAACAACTCTCCTCCCCTGTGTGGCAAGCAACCCCCGTTTGCTCTACAAGATATAAAATTGTATCCATATCGCAGTCATAATATATATCTCTTATTTCTTGAATATTTCCTGATTCCTCACCCTTCATCCAGAGTTTTTCCCGGGATCTGCTCCAGAAATGAGAATTTCCTGTATCTATCGTCTTTTGAAGCGCATCTTTATTTGCATATGCAAGCATCAGCACCTGCCCACTACCCCTATCCTGGACAATTACAGGAATAAGTCCATTCTCACCAAATTTAATTTGCTCTAAATCCATTATTTAGTCTCCCGGGCAATATATTAACATATTCATAGCTTTACTCGATATCGAGCTTGAACCAAGAGTCTTTACTTATATGATTTCATACCTTATATTATTACCGAAATCATATTAAAGGGAGTGTAATAGAATGGCAAGGGTAACTATTGAAGATTGTTTAGAGAAAGTTGTAAATAGATTCGCTCTTTCGGTGGCTGCTATGAAGAGGGCAAAGCTTCTTGTCAAAGGCGCCCCTATACTATCTGAAGAGACAGAGAATAAAGACGTTGTTTCCGCTCTAAGAGAAATTGCTGAAGAGAAGGTCAAAGTTATCTATCCTGTCGGTCAGGATGAGTATTAATATAATTTAACCTGATTAATTTATCATCTATAAAGATCATCCGATTGCCTATTAATTAACCCGCTTTTATGGATTTAACTGAAATGAAGTAAATTTCATGTGAAAAATCATTTCCCTATCTTGTTGTAACTCATATTGCTAGTATTTTATAGATCGGATATGTTTTGAACTTTGTCCTAATCGAATATACAACTTTAAGATCAGATGAGCGAACTAATACAAATTGGGATTGATACCGGCGGAACTTTTACCGATTTTGTATTGTTTGATGGAAGCACCTTACGCATCCATAAAGTTCCCTCAACACCACAAGATCCTTCTCGATCCATTATCTCCGGTATTAGATATCTTTTAGGGGAAAATCTAAATGATCTACAAATAGTTCACGGGACGACAGTCGCCACAAACGCGCTTCTTGAAAGAAAGGGCGCTCTGATAGCCCTTATAACTACAAAAGGATTTGAAGATGTTATACAAATAGGCAGACAAAATAGAGGGGAGCTCTATGATGTCTTTTGGGAAGCGCCTGTGCCGCTTGTGCCTCAGAATCTAAGATTCGGAATTGATGAAAGGACAAATTATAAGGGTAAGATTTTATGCGGCGTAAAATTATCAGAACTAAAGACTCTCAAGTCTAAGCTCACGAGTTTAAATATAGAGGGAATCGCGATTTCTTTTCTTCATTCGTACGTTAATTCAAAGAACGAGGATAGAGTAGAAAAGTATTTGATGAACCTTGGAATTCCGATCTCTAAGTCATCTGACATACTTCCTGAATTCAGAGAGTACGAGAGGACCTCAACTATAGTAGCCAACTCCTATTTGTTGCCGAAAGTGAAAGGTTATATGAATACCTTATCCCGAAAGCTGCCTAATGCGGAGATATCAATAATGCAGTCAAACGGAGGCATTATGTCTCCGAGGCAGGCGGCAGTGGAGCCGGTCAGGGTAATTCTCTCTGGTCCCGCGGGGGGAGTTGTCGGGGGGGCTAAGGTCGCAAATTTAACCGGGTACGAGAAAATAATCACTTATGATATGGGAGGGACTTCTACGGATGTAGCTCTTTGTGAGAAAGGACCTAAGTTTACAACAGAAACCTCGATTGACGGTGTTCCTATAAAGGTTCCTATGATTGATATTACAACAATAGGTGCCGGAGGAGGCTCAATTGCGCAGATTGATTCCGGAGGTGTATTAAAGGTCGGACCTCAGAGCGCTGGCGCTGATCCCGGACCCGCATGTTATGGAAAGGGGACGGAAGCGACCGTAACGGACGCCAATCTTGCGCTCGGGAGAATCAGAGCCGATTCGTTTTTAGGCGGTCGAATGAAAATTTCCCCTCGGAAATCAAAAACCGCTTTGAGAAAGCTCTCACGTCGTCTTAAGCTTTCGATTGATGAGGTAGCGGAAGGCATAATAAAAGTCGCAAACGCCAATATGGAAAGGGCGCTAAGAGTTATATCCATCGGAAAGGGATATGATCCCAGGGAATTTGCTCTTGTTTCTTTCGGGGGGGCCGGGGGACTCCATGCTTGTGAGCTAGCTCATGGTATGGAGATAAAAACTGTAATTTTTCCCAAGGATCCGGGTGTGCTTTCCGCGCTCGGTATGCTGACAGCGGATATGTTTAAGGATTATAGCCTTACAGTTTTTCTAAATGAACAAGAGGCCCGTCTCCCTTTGCTGGAAGAGGGGTTTTCTTCACTCCAAGATAGGGCATGTAAAGATTTTCCAGCTGACAAATTAAAATTTAAGCGGTTTTTAGATGTCCGCTACAAAAGGCAGTCACATGAGATTACCGTTCCGTATAGTAAAAATTTCGTAAGATCTTTTCATCAAGCTCACAAAAGAATGAACGGATACAATAAACCCAAAAGTGAAGTTGAGGTTATTACCTTAAGAATAAGAGCTATAGCGAAAAAAAGAGAGCTTGAGATTCCTTCTCTTCAAAATGAAGAAATCAAAATAAAACCTTCAAAAGAAAAAATTATTTTCGGCGGGAAGAATATTTTTGTAAAAGTTTTCAATAGAGAGAAATTCTATTCAGGTTTTAAATTTTCAGGACCTGCCCTAATATTAGAAGATACTTCCACGTTATTAATTCCCCCTGGATATAAATGCCGTGTTGATCGGTGGGGAAACATAATTGCTGTAGTATAAAAACAATTGCCTTAGCATAGAGTGGGTTAATTTTTTCAAATCAGGAATCCATTTAGGAAGCTCCGGGAGTAGCAATGGGTGCAAAGCAAAGTATAGAGATAGTGCACGGCGATATTGCGGATGTGGATGTTGACGCTATTGTAAATGCCGCAAACACCGATCTTAAATTGGGAAGCGGGGTTGCAGGCGCCATAAAAAAAAGAGGCGGGCCGTCTATTCAGTCTGAGTGTGACGAGTATGGCTCTATCTCTATTGGGCAGGCGGCAATCACTAGCGCAGGTGAACTGAGAGCCAAATATGTCATACACGCAGCCGCCATGCATCTTGGAGGCGCTGTAAACAGGGCGTCGCTTGAGGCTAGTACAAATAATAGTCTCCTTATAGCCTCTGAAAATGGAGTTAAGACTTTGGCCTTTCCTGCAATTGGCACAGGGGTTGGAGGTTTTCCCTTGGAGGAATGTGCTAATATAATGATAGACACTGTTTTGGAATATTTAGGTAGTGATAGAAATTTTATAGAGAAGGTCTATTTTGTGCTTTTTGATGATCACGCCTACAAAATTTTCAAGGAAGTCTTGGAATATAAAAATTGAGTGATACTGCAGAGAATCTAAAAAAACTTTTATCCTCTAGAAATGCAAACGAGATATTTAGAGAAGGCGATTTTGTTCATGCCTCCGTCATGATGATATTAAAAGAGAGCGGGCAGGGTTATTCTCTACTCTTTATTAAAAGACCGGAGAGTGACCGTGACCCTTTTTCAGGTCATATGGCATTTCCCGGCGGTAGGATGGAGAGTGCCGACAACAGCAAACTTGAAACCGCTATCCGTGAAACATATGAGGAAGTCGGTATCAATATAAACAGTAGTGGGCGGATTCTGGGCAGTATTGATGATGTAAATCCCAACAATCCCCGAGCTAGGAACTACATTGTTACCCCTTATCTATCGGTGTTAAATGAGGAAGTTGTAATCAAACCTGATGTACGTGAAGTAGAGAGGACCCTATGGATACCGATGCATCATTTGGTTGACGATAGAAACTTGGAAGTCAGGATTGTGGAAAGAGACGGTAGAGAGGTGAAGGACTACGCTTATCAATATGAGCAGTATCTTATCTGGGGGATGACGGGCAGAATCCTTCATCAGTTTCTTTCCTTCTCTGCTCATCTATTCTGATTTCTGGATTTTCATGTGCTCAGATGATAGAATTTCATAAAAAGAAAAGTTTTGGGAGAAATAAATGGCCGTAAACAAAGTTATGTTAATAGGGAATTTAGGACGCGACCCGGAGATAAGATATACGACAGGCGGTCAAGCCGTTGCCAATTTTACACTTGCCACAACTGAAAAATATACGAATAAAGCTGGGGAGAAACAAGAGGACACGGAGTGGCACCGTATTGTCGCATGGGGCCGCTTGGCTGAGATTTGCGGAGAGTACTTAACCAAGGGAAGGATGGTTTACATCGAAGGGTCTATAAAGACGCGCTCCTGGGAGGACAAAGAAGGAAACACGAAGTGGACGACAGAGATTGTTGCGAGAAATATGCAAATGCTCGGCGGCCAAGGGGGAAGGTCCGAATCCTCGTCAACTCCCAGTGAGAAGGTCCCCGCTGACTTCGATATAGAAGATGATTCATTTGGCAATGATGATGACATTCCGTTTTGATTTTTCTTAAATTAAGTATAGGTCTGACTGATCTCAACTTATCTTATTTAATCTCTGCATGCTCAGATAAAAAGTGGAATTATGCAAAGGTTCTGAAAATATGAAAATAACGAGTCCGGCGTTTCAACATACTAAAGAAATACCATCCGAATATACTTGTGATGGTTCTGATGTATCTCCTGAATTAAACATAGAAGGTGTTTCGGAGAATGCGAAAAGCCTTGTTTTAATAAATGATGATCCGGATGCTCCCGGACGGACTTGGGATCATTGGATTGTCTTTAACATACCGGCACACGTCACTAAAATTGAGAAGGGTAAGGAGCCCGAAGGAGTAGCCGGAACTAATGGCTGGGGCAGAACCGGTTACGGAGGTCCCTGTCCGCCTTCCGGAACACACAGATATTTCTTTAAACTATACGCTCTGGATACAGATCTTGAATTAGAGGAAGGCTCTACTAAAGAGGACATTGAAGCTGTAATGGCAGGGCATATAATAGAGAGTGCTCAGTTAATGGGCACTTATGAAAGAAAGTGATATTCTATATATTATTCGTTGTACTGCACCCTATTCCCAAGCTCGGTTTAAGTTGGAATGATGAACAAAGCCACCTGACTATTCTGATGACCTCCTGTATATAGGGGTTTTCTGTCAAAAATCTAACTTATACTACGGACCTACCCTCCCGTTCTCTGAGAGCAGATAAGCTGTAAACTCGTTTGGCTATTCCTGTTCCACAATTACTTGACCCTTTGTAAGCTTAACCGTGTGGACTTTCTGCACACCCTATGGACTAGGCTATGCCAAGGTAGAAGATATCAATCAATAGTAAAGACATAGTGGCAACTAATATTCGCGGCATTTTCTCTCACCTGATGTTAATTAAAATAGAGTCCGTCTTAATTAACAGGATAAGAAAAATTAACTATATTGGGATCTACTAATCTTATGTAATCGTTATAACTCATTCTTATCGCGTCCGTGTGAGTTCCGGCGTTGAAAACGATTTCTTC
>DAOVUC010000126.1 GCA_030632765.1 Candidatus Dadabacteria bacterium | reverse complement strand
GGCTCTCAACTAGGTTTTGAGGATGTAATGTTAGGTAACGGAACCATTATTCCCCCGCTCTCTGATTTGAAAGTATATGTCGTGCCTAATAGATTTGAGTGTGAGGCTGTTGGTCTTAGCGTATGCGCCGGGGTTTACTTTGTTGGCAACGATATAATTGTGCTTTCAGAAGGTGGATTCCTCGGATGTGGGGAATTCTCCGTATGGCGCCATGAGCTCGGCCACAGATACGGCATGGAAGCAGACCACAGTAATCAATCTGACTTTCAGTCC
Organism: Candidatus Dadabacteria bacterium; assembly: GCA_030632765.1. Classification (GTDB taxonomy): domain Bacteria; phylum Desulfobacterota_D; class UBA1144; order Nemesobacterales; family UBA2774; genus CR02bin9. Next base: position 5,263 of record DAOVUC010000126.1, on the reverse strand, counting down.
TGCATTGGACAGGATAATTGTGAAATCGGCGATATATTTGGTATAAATGTCAATGGAATCGAAGGGGTAAATTAATACTCACTTATTCCTTGACCGCAGTCCAAGCCATATAGCTATATTTATCGAGAAGCATAATATGATCAGGAGCACCACTGTATACTTGAAAAACTGTCTAGGCATTATGTAAAAAGAAAGGTCGTACCTGTTATTCTTCCAAAGGTCATTATCAAAAAGAAGAGGGTGGAATACATCCCTCCAGAAGGTGCCGAAAAACGGCAGTACTATCAGCAAAGCAATAATAATCAAAGCATTTATTAAGGCGTACCGGGACATACGTTTTCTATTGTAAGTTAGTAAAACCATGACCAGGCTTACCAAACCCAGAAAAAACATCTTATCGAAAAGCCCCCTTACTTCTTTGAGGTGTAGCTTCTCCTTTTGTGTGAGGAAGCTATTAAGTTCTCCCTGATGTCTGAAATACGAGGCAAGCTCATTAATACCACTTAAAGCTCTTTCCTCCCCGATTTCCTCACATCGGTCATGCCACCCACAGTTAAGCTCCATCCACTGAGGAAAGTAAAATGTTAGAGTCATCGGTATATAGAAGGTCAGATACAGTAAGGAGATAAAAAGAGCTATTCCTTTAATTTTGTTTAATCCGGTCATTTAATTAGTGAATATGCTTTTTTAATTTGCAAGAATTAATCATGCTAATCAGAGTCATCTTTTAGGGAAGATTTTAGAATTAGGTACCCGACAATAGCCGCGATGAAGGATCCGACAAGAATTCCGATACGAGCCGAGGTCGCGTCATCCGCAATACTGCTGTCAAACGCGAGTGTGCTGATAAATAAGCTCATTGTGAAACCGATACCGCAAAGAACAGAAGTCCCGTATATCAATCGCCAATTTATATCTGAAGGCAATTTTGCTAGACCCAATTTAACAGCTGCAAATGAGAATCCAAAAACTCCCACCTGCTTCCCAAGAAAAAGTCCAAGAGCAATTCCAATCGGAATAGGCTCAAATAAAGATCCAAAAGACATCCCCTTAAGCGATACCCCGGCATTTGCGAATGCAAAGATAGGCATAATACCAAAAGCTATCCAGGGATGAAGAGAGTGCTCCATTTCACGTAGTGGACAGGGCTCATCTTTTTTGGTTCTGAGAGGAATAGCAAAAGCTAGTATCACGCCTGCCAGGGTTGCATGAACACCAGATTTTAGGACGCATATCCAGAGTATAATGCCAACAACTACGAAGGCCGCTATTCTCTTTACACCAAAGAGGTTCATAGCGAATAAGGCCGCTATAGCTACCCCTGCAAAGATAAGAGATGTAACTGAGAGCTCCCCTGAATAGAAAATAGCTATGATTACTATTGCGCCTAAGTCGTCTATTATCGCAAGTGTAAGTAAGAAAAGTTTTAAGGAAAGTGGTACCCGGGAACCAAGTAAAGCCAAAATACCAAGCGCAAATGCAATGTCAGTAGCAGCGGGTATTGCCCAGCCATTAAGCGCTGAGGCATTATTGATATTGAAAATTACATAAATTAAAGCTGGAATTGCCATACCGCCTATTGCAGCAATACCGGGCAGGGCTACTTGGGAAAGACTGGATAGCTGGCCGTCTAAAATTTCACGCTTTACTTCAAGCCCAATTAATAAAAAGAAAATGGCCATGAGCCCGTCGTTTATCCATAGGAGAAGCGGTTTTGCTAAGTAAAGGCCCCCAATGCGAATTTCAACCGAGGTATCAAGAAATAGATCGTATAGGCTCGAGAGGGGAGAATTGTTTATTATTAGAGCAAGTATTGCCGCTCCAACAAGAATAATTCCGCTTGCGGATTCTAGTTTTAGGAATTCCCGAATAGCTTCTAAAGCGCGAATTGGCTTTACCCTCATTATATTTAATCCCTCCTGAAGCAGAAAAAATTATACGCTAATCGGAGGTATTATAAAACAGTTTAATTTCTTATGAGAAAAGATACTAAGGCGGGAATAAAATATTGGGATAGGTTAGGAGAGCGGAAATATGATTGGTATTATGGATTTATTGCCTCTACAAATACGCTTTCCGGGGGTTTTTCTTCAAGATCTAATGCCCGGGATTTATATAACCATGTCCCCGGATATCGTCCGTTTACAGTCGTGAAAAATTATTTGTCTAAAATTATTGAGTTTTTGAATTTGCAACTTCAGTTTTGTAGAAAAATCCAAGTTGTGTTAATATCCATATCCAAATACATACTTCTGTTAGTTGGAGCTTTTAATTGGAAATAGGCTATTTTACAATGCCCCTCCATCCCGCGGGCAGAGACCTTGCTGATACGCTTCAAGAAGACCTTGAGCAGATTGTTCTGCTTGATGAATTGGGGTTTAAAGAAGCCTGGATTGGAGAGCACTTTACAGCGGGATGGGAGAACATACCTGCCCCTGATCTGTTTATCGCGAACGCAATTCCACTGACAAAAAATATCATTCTCGGAACTGGCGTCTCTTGCCTTCCCGATCACAACCCCTTTGTTCTTGCGCACAGAATAGCAGTTTTAGATAACCTGGCCAAAGGAAGGTTTTACTGGGGCGTAGGAGCTGGGAGTTTTATAGGGGACTTTGAGGCATTTGATATTGATCCTAGATCAGGAGAACATAGGGATCTGACAAATGATTCTTTGGCATTTATCTTGAATTTGTGGAATAACCCTAAGCCCGGCAAATATGGAAACAAAAGGTGGAGTTTTACCGTTCCTGAGCCGCAAACAGATGTGGGACTCGGTGTTCATGCCAAGCCCTTCCAAAAGCCCCATCCTCCAATTGCTGTTGCCGGCATTACCGAGAGCTCGAGCACTTTAAAAGTGGCCGGGGAGAATGGCTGGATACCCATGAGTATAAATTTTGTTACCAGCAATGTTTTAAGAACGCACTGGGATTCGGTAGAAGAGGGAGCACTTAAATCCGGCAAGAATCCGGACAGATCTAAATGGAGAATAGCAAGGGATATCTTTGTCGCAGAAACTACAGAGGAAGCTCGCAATTTAGTTAAAGAAGGCACTTTAGCCCGGGATTTTACAGATTATTTCTTTAAAATGATTCCTAAAATCAGGGGCAACTTGAACATCTTTAAATCAGATAAATCCATGCCGGATTCTGACGTGACTATAGATTATATGATCGATAATTTATGGATTGTCGGAAGCCCGGATGATGTGGTTGCTCAAATCGAGGATCTCTACGACTCAGTAGGTGGTTTTGGAGTGCTGCTTGTAATGGGTCATGAGTGGAAACCAAAGGATAAGTGGACCCGGTCTATGCGTTTACTAGCTGAAGAAGTGATGCCTAGATTAAAGTTCTAGTCAATTAAAGTTTTTAGATCTTATTCTGATTAGTCAATTATCATTGGAGTATTTTCTTCCTTAATTCGGCTGGAATTAATTACTTTGTTAACTCCGTCAGTTTTTACTATCGAAAGCCCATTTATGTTCAGTATTATATCAAAAAACTTTACGAAATCTTCTTTTTTCATGCCTACATCAGGGGTAATAATTCCCACTTTCTGAGGTTTAACTGATTCATCTAATATATAGACCTCTTCATTAATTTCACTCACCGCTTTGATTAATTCCAAGATATCCATTTCGTTTTCAAGATGAACCATTCCGTCTTCAGAAACGTACTTTTTCTCTTCATCTGAAATATCAGAATTGTCTGTCTCAGATATAGCTTTTTGAGTGGGAATTAAGACATTGTCTATCAGAATCAAGGCAGTCGTAGTGCTTAGCATGGAGATTACAAGGTACGTAAGATAATTTTTCATTGGATAGTATGTATTATCAAAATCTCAATTATTACAATCCTAACACATAGCAAAAAATATCCTACGGCAATTATTAATATTCGTAATTTGTCTTAATTTCTTTAACTCTCTCCGATCTAAAATCTTTTCTTTCCAACGCCTTTTTCCAGAGCCTCTTTTCCTCGGGAGTTTCAGGATCAAACTCTGGTACCGGCTTGGTAGATCCATCCTTTTCAAGGTGTACAAAGCTTAAAAATGCTGTACAGGTATGTCTTTGTTCTCCGCTCATAACGTCTTCTGATAGAACTTTGATGCCAACCTCAAGCGAGCTCTGACCAACATAAGTAATTCCTGCTTTAAAGGTTATTATATCGCCTATTCTAATCGGAGAATAAAAATAAAGATCGTCTAATGAACCTGTAATCATGACACCTCTAACAAACCTCATTGCGAGAATAGATGCAGCTTGATCTATATCCATCATTAACTTTCCAACTGCCATAAAGTCTCCGTGGAAAGTATCCTCAGGGAGAACGACCTTTGTAGTTTCAAGGCGCATTCTTGCAATTTCAGTTTCATCAATTGTGTTACGAGCCTGATCATCCCTCTTTGCTAATTGGGTTAGTCTTGCTTCCTTTCTTTCCTTAGCTTCCGTGTATATAGACATTTCCTCATTGTCCGCAGGTGTTATTTTCTCCAAGATCTTTCGTGGTTTTCCACTCTCATCAACAGCTACAAAAGCTAAGTGTGAAGAGGTAGTAAGTTTCTTGTTGCCGCTCTCAGGGTTCTCTGAATAAACCTTTACTCCAAGCTCCATTGAACTAGACCCGATATATTCAACCCAGCTCTCAAGAGTTCCAATTTCTCCAACCTTGACGGGGTTTATAAAATCTATACTATCAGTTGCGCCTAATACAGTAATCCCCTTGGAGATAAGGGATGAATCAATAGTTGCGGCTAGCATTATCCATTCCATCAATCTCCCACCACTTAACCTGTCATGTACGCTGGCATGCTCGGGGAAAACGAACTGAATCATCTGACGTTTTGTTTCTGCTATTGATGGCATATGGGATTCCTTTAGGTAGTTGAGTCTTCTGTATTTTCTTTTTCTTGTTCTGTTGTATAAGTGTGTACATCCATTTGCGGATAAGGTATCGAGATTCCGTTTTTATCAAATTCTAGTTTTATCCTCTCTGTTAAATCAAATTTAACCGGCCAGAAATTTGATGTGCTAACCCAAGGACGTACATATATATTTACGCTGCTGTCGGCAAGCTCTCCAACAACTATGTCATATTCTGGAGTATTTAGTATACGGTTTTCAGACTTGATGATTTCTTCAATGATTCCCTTAGCTTTTACTATATCGTCTTCATATCCAATACCAAATACCATATCTATTCTTCTCGTACCTGTAGCTGAATAATTGGTTATTACACCCGCATATATAGCCCCATTAGGAACAACT
>DAOVUC010000286.1 GCA_030632765.1 Candidatus Dadabacteria bacterium | reverse complement strand
GGTTGGCGCGTACAACCATTGCCATGGCATTCCAGCGTATAAGGCTTCTAATTTTCCACTCAATCTCAGGATCGCCCGGGTACGGCGGCTGCTGCTCGACAGGAATTGTATTGATATAAGGCGTATTTGCAGTAAAACGAAGTCTAACGCCCCTTTTTTGGGCGTGGATCTGGAGTTTTTTAATAAGCTTAGCCGCACGCTCCTCTCCGCTTGTATCTAATACATAATCGAGCGAATCGATCCATTCACGGTTTTCAATTTCTTCCTGATCGATCTTCTTTTGTTTATCCTTGGATTCTTTCTTCATAGTATATAGAAATTGTACAGTATTGCTCAGTTTCAAGTCAACTTTCTTGTCGTGTTGTACATCTTATCTTCTTTAGATATTGTTATGTTTAAATGGATTCTTGAATTTTGCAATCTTTTTGCTGATAACCTTTAAAGGATTGACCGCTGTATTATTGAATATATAATATCCCACTATGGAAAAATTTGACTTAACTGTTATTGGATCGGGGCCTGGTGGTTACATTGGAGCGATAAGAGCTGCGCAGCTTGGAATGAGGGTTGCGGTGATTGAAAGGGATAAACCGGGCGGCGTTTGCTTAAATTGGGGCTGCATTCCTTCAAAGTCAATCTTAAAGTGTGCAGAGGTATATGAATATTTCAATCATTCAGAAGACTTTGGCATACAACATAAAGGACTTACTTATGATTTTTCTAAAGTTATTGATAAGAGTAGAAAGGCCTCTTCTACACTGAATAAGGGGGTTGAATACCTTCTTAAGAAAAATAAAATCACATTCTTCAGTGGCGTCGGTAAGCTATTAACCAATAATAAGGTTGGTGTAAGCGGAGATAGAGATGAAATAGAGATCGATACTGATAAAATAATGATTGCTACCGGATCCGTTCCTGTAACATTACCGGGGCTTGAAATAGACGGAAAACTTGTAATGACTAGTGATGAGGCCATTTTTCATAGAGAGGTGCCGGATTCTGTAGTTGTAATCGGAGGAGGATATATAGGGGCTGAGTTCGCTTACGTATATAATTCATTTGGAAGTAAAGTGACGATTGTTGAGATGATGGATCATATTCTTCCAGGTGCTGATAAAGAAGTGGCGCTTGAGCTGCAGAGGCTATTTAAAAAAAATGGAATGACTATACTGACAGGGACAAAATTCAAGGATATCAATAAGAAAAAGAAAACAGTTGATGTAATACTTGAAAATGTTTCAAACCAGATGGAGACAAAGATTACGACTTCTATGGTACTTGTTGCTGTAGGTAGACGCCCTGTGGCGAATGATGCGCCCTCTTCTCTTAGCTTCTATAAGAAATCAGCGGATATCGGGCTTAGTGATTTAAGGATAGAGCTTGACGGGAGGGGTTTTATTAAAACCGACGATAATTATATGACTACGTGCAGTAATGTTTATGCGATTGGTGATATTATAGGGCCGCCGTTGCTTGCTCATAAAGCCTCTGAAGAAGGGGTTGTGGCAGTTGAGATGATGGCCGGTCTAAAGAGTAAGGTGCATTATAATAATATTCCGGGCTGCGTTTATTGTCAGCCTGAAGTTGCAACAATTGGCTTAACACAAGAGCAGGTGCAGGATCATGGATATAATTACAATGTCGGGAAATTCCCCTTTAGGGCTACAGGAAAAGCTGTGGGAACGGGAGAGACGGACGGATTTGTAAAAATCTTATCGGATAAGAGTACCGGAGAGATTCTGGGAACTCATATCATTGGACACGGGGCTACAGAGTTAATTGCTGAAATAGGGGTCTCAAGGACCTTAGAGTCAACACCCCTTGAGATAGCCATAACCTCTCATGCCCATCCTACTTTATCTGAGGCTGTTATGGAGGCGGCGCTAGCTGTTATGGGAAGATCTAGAAATTCATAATTCTAGTGATCTTATGGAAACCAAATTATGGACACTCTTAAAGTATATAAAATTGGATTAGTTCCTTATAGAAAAGCCCTTGAGCTTCAGATGATGTTGCTTGAAATGAGGAAGAATGGAGAGATTGGTGATACTCTCCTGTTATTGGAACATCCCCCGACATTTACGATAGGGAGAAAAGGAAATAAAGGACACCTGCTTATAAATGAACGCTATTTGTCTGAGCGGGGTATTCACTTTGAGGAAATTAGCAGAGGGGGCGATATAACTTTCCACGGCCCGGGACAGCTGGTCGGTTATCCAATAATGGATCTTAATACAAAAGGCCGAGATGTTCATAAATACCTAAGAGGACTAGAAGAGTTGATTGTACTGGTGCTTAAAGATTTTGGTATTGAGGCTAACCGAATAGAAGGACTTACAGGTGTTTGGGTTGAAGGTCATAAAATCGCATCAATTGGTGTAGGGGTTAAAAGATGGGTTACTTATCATGGTTTTGCTCTCAATGTAAATACTGAGCTATCTTATTTTGATATGATAGTGCCGTGTGGTATACCGGATGTGCAAATGACTTCCCTTGCCGGATGGCTTAAGCAAAAAGAGGAGATTCAAATAGAAGATGTGGAAGAGGCTGTAGTTAGGTCCTTTATAAAAACCTTTGGTTTTGAGAACGCTAAAGTTATAGACGCTTTTGATAACGATCCTAAAAATTTATTAGAAT
>DAOVUC010000054.1 GCA_030632765.1 Candidatus Dadabacteria bacterium | reverse complement strand
ATTAATCTACTCTAAGAAATTTTATAAAATGGGAAGGTAAAAACCATGGGTCTTACAAATGAACAAGTAAAACGCTACAGCAGACACTTAATAATGCCTGAAGTAGGTGTTGAGGGACAAGAAAAACTAATAAATTCAAGCGTGCTTTGCATAGGGGCGGGCGGGCTTGGTTCACCATTAGCACTTTATCTCGTCGCCGCAGGAGTTGGCCATCTTGGTGTGCTTGATTTTGATGTTGTTGATTTTAGCAACCTGCAAAGACAGATAATACATAGCGAGAAAACCGTAGGCGAGTTAAAAGTAGAATCTGCAAAGAAGAGGATACTTGAGCTAAACTCGGATATAAAAGTGACAACATATAATGAAATGCTAACATCAGAGAATGCTATGGAAATAATCAAAGACTACGACATTATAGTCGATGGAACAGATAACTTCGCAACCAGATATTTAGTAAATGACTCATGTGTACTCTTAGGAAAACCAAATGTATACGGAAGCATTTTTAGATTTGAAGGTCAGGTAAGTGTATTTGACGCCAAGAAGGGGCCTTGCTACAGATGTCTTTATCCTGAGCCGCCGCCTCCGGGATTGGTACCTAGTTGTGCTGAAGGCGGAGTGCTCGGAATTCTTCCTGGAATTATAGGAACACTGCAAGCGGCAGAGGCTGTAAAGCTAATAATAGAGCAAGGCAATCCATTAATAGGGAGGCTTCTATTCTTAGATGTATTAGAGATGCAGCCTAGAGAAATGAAGCTCAGGAAAGATCCTAACTGCCCAATTTGCGGCGAGAACGCGACCATCAAAGAACTTATTGATTATGAAGAGTTCTGCGGAATCGGCCGAGGTGAATTAGGGCAGGAAGAAACGACCCAGAGGGAAGAATCTGAGGAGGACGTTTTGGAAATTAACATAGACCAATTTAAAGAAATCCGCGATAACGAAAACAACGTGGTTCTCCTAGATGTTAGGGAATACCACGAATACGACATATGCAACATTGAGGGCTCAGTTCTAATTCCGCTTGGCGAGATTGCTGACAGACTCGACGAACTGAACGAAGAGGACGAGATTGTTGTGCACTGCCATCATGGCGGCAGAAGTATGAATGCTACGCGGTTTTTAAAAGATAAGGGATTTAAAAACGTCAAGAATCTCGAAGGCGGAATAGACGCCTGGGCTGAAAAATTTGATCCCGACATGCCTAGATATTAAAACAATAAATTAGCTGAGGAGCATGAATTGCTCCTCAGCCTGGTAAGAACACTCTGTCTGCTACCAAAAACACAACATTTCCTAGTTGTCACTCTGAATGAAGTGAAGAGTCTAGTAGTCGTACTGACTAAGATAAAAAAGAGATTCTTCGTAGCTCTGCTACTCAGAATGACAGCGTGGTGTGTTATTACCCCTAGTTGTCACTCTGAGTGTAACGAAGAGTCTAATCTTTATAAACCAAAATAATTTTTGTACAATCCATGTCCGTATTTAACGCTTGCAATAACCATGAAATGTAGACAGGCTTATAATTAATGGCCTACTATGTATACGTTATGACAAACCGCTCGAAGACACTGTACGTAGGCGTGACAAATAACCTATCACGAAGGATTTATGAGCATAAGAGCAAAATCATCGAAGGGTTTACTAAAAAGTATAATATTACCAAGCTAGTCTACCATGAGGAAACAGATGACATCTCCGTGGCAATAGCAAGAGAAAAGCAGATTAAAGGCTGGCTGCGAGAGAAGAAGATAAATTTAATTGAATCTGTTAATCCAGCATGGAAGGATTTAGGCAAAGAAGAATTTGATTTATAAAAGAGGGATTCTTCGTAGCTTCACTACTCAGAATGACAATGCGGGGCGCTGTTACTCCTTCGCTGTCAGTCTGAATGCATTGAAACTTTTAAAATAAAAAACAAACTCCCCAGATTTATAACCACTACTTTTTTCACGAAGATTAGATTAAGATAAGCCTAGTAAACAAATCCAATTATTTGTTGAGTAAGAATGGCGAACCATTCTCAAGACGATAGCAATTACAGGAAAACCGTAAATTCCTGGGCAATGTATCACTGGGCCGAAAACGCATATGCCGCAACGGTTATGGCCGCGATCTTACCGGTGTATTACAGTCATGTAGCGGCTTCGACTCTATCAGCAAATCAGGCAACGGTTTATTGGGGCTACACGAATACCATCGGACTTTTGCTCGCCGCGCTTCTGGCGCCCATGCTGGGAACTGTTGCAAATCTTCTCGGGATTAGAAAAAAACTTCTTATAATATTTACTGCATTAGGCGTTTTCACCACAGCCACTCTGTATTTCGTAAAAACCGGTGACTGGCTCATGGCATCTGTAATTTTTATTATCAGCAATTTGGGTTTTGCGCTCAGTGATGTATTCCACGACTCACTTCTCCCTCATGTGGCAAAACCTGAAGATATAGACAGAGTTTCAACCAGAGGGTACGCAATCGGGTACCTGGGAGGGGGGATATTACTCGCAATTAACGTTTTAATGCTTCAGCTGATGTCGGACAAAGGTCTTGCTGCAAGACTCTCATTTGTTAGCGTATCAATATGGTGGGCCATATTCACAATCCCTCTTATTCTAAATGTTAGAGAGCCTGAGAAAACTGGGGAGGGAAGAGGAAGCACGCTCGCGGCGGGATATAAAGAACTTAGCAAAACTTTCCATAACATCAAACGCTATCGAGAGTTAACTATATTCCTTATAGCGTTTCTGATTTACAACGATGGAATCGGGACGATTATAAAAATGGCTACTATCTATGGCGCTGAGATTGGTATTGGGAGAAATGATCTTATCGGCGCTCTCTTAATGACTCAATTTGTGGGTATTCCTTTCGCGTTCGGCTTCGGAAGATTCGCTAAATCGATCGGCACAAAGAATTGCATTTACATAGGCCTTTTTGTTTATACGATTATATCGATCGGGGGCTATTTTATATCTACGGCTCTTGATTTCTGGATTCTTGCTTTCTTAGTTGGAACCGTACAAGGAGGAACCCAGGCACTAAGCAGGTCCTATTTCGGCTCCATGATTCCAAAGGCGAAAACGGCTGAGTTTTTCGGATTCTACGGTATGAGCTCCCGAATGGGCGGGTTTATTGGACCCTTTATATTTGCAGTTGTAGGTCAGCTCACTGGAAACAGCCGTTTAAGCATTATATCGCTCATAATATTCTTTGTCCTGGGTGCGATATTATTAAGCCGGGTCAATGAGAAAGAAGGCTTGCGCATTGCCAAGGAAGAGGATTTGGAAATAGCGGATTAAGATTCAGATTACCACACCGGGCTATTTATATTGTCAAACCTTCCCGGGCGATAAAGGTTGAGCGCTTTTGGATTATTAGGCCCGTCATAGCCAGTACTTGTCTTGTTTATTTCTGCATTTTTATTATTGTCGCAAGTGTAGACAATATTATCCCCGTCAATTTCGTAACAGCCGTTGTCATTAACACTGCTGACCTTAGAGCCGCAGGCAGAGAATGAGAGAAAAAAGAAACCAAAGATTAATAGCCATAACTTTGTATTCACCTTAATAAGTATAAAGGAGATAGACTTATTGTGTAACTTAAATCTATAAGATTGTATGCAAAATATAGATTTAGCACCAACAATATTGCTAACAAACTTTCACCTATTTAGCAGCACTACGACCTTGACACTACTTAGCAAACTCTAGTAGAATTATTTTAATAGTCAAAATATTGGTTAATAGGAGGAGAAATATGAGATTTATTTTAATTTCAACAATATACCTTTTAGTTCTTGCTGTATGTTTATCAATAATTAGCGCTAACCTCAATGTTGCATTCGCAGATGATTCGTTGGATGGTAAATCTTTTTTAGTCAAACTGTCCGAGCATGGTAAAGATGATGAAGCTACAAACGATGAGTTAATTTTTAAGGATGGAAGATTCTTCTCTGTTGATTGCGAACAGTACGGCTTTGGTTCCGCTTCGTATAAAACGATGTCAAAAGGTGACACTACTTTGTTCGAATCCACACTCGTGAGTAATAAAGAAGGGAAAGCAGAATGGGAAGGAGCAGTTAAAGGTGACGAAATTACTGGGACATTTATATGGTCAAAAGAAGGTCAAGAGCCGATTATATATAGCTACGAGGGTAGTATAAAAAAATAGATTGTTTAACCCTTATAGAATATTTATAACATAATTTTAGTGCTAACACTTTTCACTTATTTAGCTTAGAAACAGCCGATTTGAGAGCCTCAGGAGTAGGATGGAAATCTCATAGTCATCTGGATAGAAGAGTGCCCCAAGAGCTTAGAAACACTCGCTAAGTCTACTCCTGCAAGAACTAATCTAGTTGCAAAAGTATGCCTAAGGTCATGGAATCTAAGGTTTTTTATACCTGCCCGCTTACGGGCATTCTCGAATGCAGTCCGGATATCCTTTAAGAGTTTACCACGAAATGTGAAGACTCTAGCATCTTCTGACAGTATGGGCGGGGGGGGACTTGAACCCCCACGGACGTGAGTCCAACGGCTTTTGAGGCCGTCGTGTCTGCCAATTTCACCACCCGCCCTCAGTTCTAGAAAAGAAGAATACTGAGTAGGGATTATATTATTCTATGAAATATTAAAAGAATCAAGCACATATACATGTGCTATTTTCTAATAGCTTTCATATAGCTCCTGAGAGCGCCGTAAGCTGTTGACAACATTAGGCCTTCATGTATTCTAGCACCTTTGTTTTAAAATATTTCAGCTTGCGAAAAGCGGAGGAATTTAAGAAATGATTGTTGTAATGAAAAGTGGAGCGGACCCCGAAGAGATAGAAAAAGCAAAAGCCACTATGATTGAGCTTGGATATCAACCACACACTATTGAAGGTTTATTGAGAACAGTAATTGGGGCTGTGGGAGACGAGAGGGGAAAACCTGAAGATGTTGAAGCTTTAAGCATACTTAATGGTGTTGAGAAAGTCATTCCAATTCTTCCAGCGCATAAACTCGCAAGCAGGGAATTCAAACAAGAAGATACAGAAGTCAAAGTAAAAGACGCTGTTGTAGGAAGCAATAAAATTCCTGTCATTGCAGGCCCATGTTCTGTAGAAAGCGAACAACAGCTCATGGAAATCGCCCATGCTATTAAAAAGTCCGGGGCAACAATGTTAAGAGGAGGCGCTTATAAGCCAAGATCTTCCCCTTATACTTTCCAGGGTATGGGAGTTGAGGGATTAAAGTTGCTTGCACAAGCTAGAGAAGAAACCGGACTACCAATCGTAACTGAAATTCTTGACCCCCATGATCTTGACTCAGTTGTACAATACGCTGACGTGCTTCAAATTGGGGCAAGAAACTCTCAAAATTATGCACTTTTAAAAGAGGTTGGAAAATCAGGGAAACCCGTTCTTCTAAAAAGGGGTATGTCCACTACAATAAAAGAGTTCTTAATGTGTGCCGAGTATATACTTTCTGAAGGAAACGAGGATGTAATGCTCTGCGAAAGAGGTATCAGAACTTTTGAGACGGCCACAAGAAACACCTTTGATTTAAATGCTATTCCAGTTCTAAAAGAAAGAACACATCTTCCAATTATCGCAGACCCAAGTCATGGAACCGGCTACTGGCAGTATGTAACCCCTATGGCTCTTGCATCAATTGCAGCTGGAGCGGATGGAATTATTGTTGAAGTTCACAATAACCCTGAAGTAGCAGTGAGTGATGGGGGGCAGTCGCTTAAACCTAAAAAGTTCGCTGAACTAATGCAGAAAGCCGCAGCTGTTGCCAAAGCCGTTGGTAGGGAACTTTAATACTTTTTAATAACCCTTCTTCCTATTACTTCTATATCTGCACTTGATATAAGCTCAATAGCTTTGGGATATATCCGATGCTCTACCTTATGAATTTTTCGAAGCAGAGATTCCTCTGTGTCCTTATCTTCTATTTCAACTATCGATTGCAGAATAATGGGACCCGTATCAACCCCTTCATCCACAAAGTGTACGGTGACGCCAGTGTACTTTACTCCATACTCAAGGGCTTGCCTTGCAGAATTAATCCCCGGAAAAGACGGTAACAGGGCCGGGTGTATATTAACAATTTTATTCTTATATGCTCTAACTAATACTGGAGAGAGAATTCTCATAAACCCAGCTAGTACAATTAAGTCGAGCTTGTAAGGATCAAGAACTTCTATTATATGCTTCTCATACTCTTCTCTGGTTTGATAATTTTTATGATCAATTACTTCAACCGGGATATTATGGTTCTTAGCACGCTCAATGGCATACGCCTTGGGGTTATTAGTGAATACCAGAACAATTTGGATTGTTTGTATTTCTGCGTCGATGATTGCCTGAAGATTCGTACCACTACCCGACGCAAAGACAGCTACACGCATTTTATCCACTAAAAGAACCTCTTATGAAGTATTTATTTTTAGAGAACACAATACTACATAAGGTCACAATACAAAACAACCATTCTATTCTTGACAAAACAACCGCTATATTCTTGAAATTATGGAGGGAGAAATGATTTCTAAAAAGGGCAAAAAAAAGAACCAAGGCAGCTACCTACTTTCCCACTCCCGTACAAGAGCAGTATCATCGGCCTTGAAGAGCTTAACTTCTGGGTTCGGTATGGGACCAGGTGTTGCCTCTTCAGTATTGCCACCTAGATTCGAGAGTAAAATTACATTAGTTTAAAAAGATGTCAAGACTTAAATTTGAATTTATAGAATAAAAATGCTTTAATTCCTCAGCATGGATGAGCTTACCCGCGATTTTATCAATTCCCTTAATAGAAGACCGACGACAAAGGAAACATACCGTAAGGCCTTAATGGAATACTCCAAATGGCTCGGGGACACATCTCCTGCAGGTCTTACTTCTAATGATATTCAACGCTACAAAGACTATCTTACCTCTAAGAATTTATCGACCACCTCAGTTTCTGCATATCTCACTGCGGTAAGGAGGTTTTATAACTATTTAGAGAATATAGGAAAGGTTACCGAGAACCCGGCTAAAAAAGTTAAAGGCGGCTCCAGGCCTCAAAGACATTTGACCAACCCAATTACACGAAGTGACGTCAAGAAGCTCTTTGAGTCTATAGATTTATCCTCACCATTAGGACTTCGGGATTGGGCACTTTTAAATTTAATGGTTAGATGCGGCTTGAGCGAGATAGAAATAGTAAGAGCAAACTTAGGAGATATAAAAACCAGAAACAAACAGAAAATTATCTATGTCCAGGGCAAGAACAGAGATAGAAAGGACGAATATGTAATCCTACCCCCTGCTGTAACAAAAGAATTGGATAAGTACTTGGCTCAAAGGGAGAGATCGGATGAGAGTAAACCCCTATTTTGGGGAATTGGGAACAGAGCAATAAGAGAAAGAATAACAACACGGGCTATTAGAGCTCGCATAAGCTATTACTTTGAAAAGCTAGGAATTAAGGGGAAAGGCATTACTCCCTATAGCCTTAGACATACAGCGGCTATTCTGGCTATAGAATCCGGCGCAACCGTATCAGACATTATGCAAATGCTGCGGGTAAAAACAGTAAGTACTGCTCTTGTATATTTTGAGGAGGCAAAAGAGCTTAGAAAGAGTAATATGACTAAAAGTAAAATTCGTTCTAAAAAAAATAAAGATTAATTAAGGCGGGTTTCTACTAAGTTTTTTCTACATAACTTTTAATAGGATAAATTCTTGCGGCACGTTTTAATTTTTTAATAGCTTTTACTTCAATCTGTCTGATTCTCTCACGTGTTACCTGGAATTGATGACCAACCTCTTCTAAAGTGTGCTCCTTTTCCTCATCTATTCCGAATCTCAGCCTTACAATACTCTCCTCTCTAGTATTTAGAACTGATGATAGCGCATTATTTATTATTTCTTTTAGTTCATTCATCTCTAGCACTTTAACCGGGGAGGTTGTGCTGGAGTCCTCTATAAGATCCACGAGCTTGCTATCCTCTTCATCGCCGATAGGTGTTTCAAGAGATATAGGATCTTTTGATATCTTAAGCACTCTCGCCACTTTATCGGTGGGCATTCCTACCTTACGAGCTATCTCATCCGGCATCGGCTCACGTCCCAAGTCCTGAACTAAAAGCCTTGATGTCCTAATAATACGATTTATCGTTTCAGTCATATGAACAGGAATCCTAATTATTCTCGACTGATCCGCTAGAGATCTCGTTATTGCTTGTCTAATCCACCAGGTTGCATAAGTTGAGAATTTATAGCCCCTAGTATATTCAAACTTTTCCACAGCTCTCATAAGCCCCATATTCCCTTCTTGAATTAAGTCCAGAAAGGGGAGACCTCTGTTTATGTAACGCCTGGCAATACTTACGACAAGACGCAAATTGGATTCTATGAGTTTCTTTCTTGCCGTTGATGTTATTCCTTCACCAAATTCTATTCTTCCAACGCACTTCTTAAGTCCGATTGCATTGTCTTCAGCCTCATTTAATAATTCCTCAACTTCCTTTTGATAATTTTTTTTAGACTTGGCACTCAAGTTATCGGCTTTCTTTTGAGAACCTACCAGTTCATTTTTTATCTTGTCGAGTCTCTTAATATAATCCCTAGCAACAGAGAGGATCCTTTCCACCTGGATTCCGCTTAAGTTTATCTCTTCCAAACATAAAATCATCTTGTTGCTATTCTTCTTAACCGTTTCTAAAAGGGTGATTTTATTCCTTTGTGTAGCCAAGTTGATCTCTTCGGAAAACTGTTCGTTATCCTTGTAAAGTCT
>DAOVUC010000289.1 GCA_030632765.1 Candidatus Dadabacteria bacterium | reverse complement strand
ATCGCTCTCCCTCGCCCCTTTACTCTAACAAGCTCATCTATTGCGCGCTTCATAGAATCGGGATTGGCATTATAGACGTCATTAATCACTTTAAACCCAAACGCGGTGTCCAGAACTTGAAGTCTCATCTGAGTTGGAGTAAATCTTTCAAGCCCGTCCTGTATCTGAGCGTTATCGCAACCTAATGACAGGGCTATGCCCGCAGCACATAGAGAATTCATTACGTTATGCAGACCTATTCCCTTTAGACGTACAGGAAATTTGCTCCCCTGAACATTCATATTAAATGTAATATTGGAAAAGTCACTAGATTCTATTTCGCTAGCCAAAATCATTGCCTCTTTTGCATGAATTCCATAGGTAATTTTCTGACACTTAAGTCTATTTGCAATTTCCCTCACCCTTGGATCGTCAAGATTTACAACAAAAACATTGTCCTCATTAAAATTCTCTACAAGCTCCCCTTTTGCTTTGGCTACCCCGTCCAGTCCACCTAGTTTTTCAAGGTGAGCGTGTCCTATATTGGTAATAGTACCAATGTCGGGATGTGCGATTTCCGAGAGCCTTCTAATCTCTCCAAAGTCGTTCATCCCAACTTCCACCACAGCTGCGGAGTACTCACTGTTCAACTCAAAAAGAGTTAACGGCAGTCCAACAAGATTGTTAAAATTGCCCGTGTTTTTAAGAGTGTTATGTTTTAGGGAAACGATGCTCCACACCATTTCCTTTGTAGTGGTTTTACCATTTGATCCGGTAATCGCGGCGAGCTTTAAATCAGGGAAGCTCATTCGCCAATCTGACGCAAGGTCCCCTAGTGCCTTAAGTGTTGAAGGGACTTGTATTAAAACTTTGTCATTTAAATCATCCGGTAATGCGCTTTCTACGACGGCTCCGCTCGCCCCGCGGTTAAAAGCCTCTTTTATAAAATCCTGCCCATCGTAATTATCCCCTTTCAAGGCGAAAAAAATTTCGTCTTTAGTGATCTTCCTCGTATCTGTTGATACACCCATAAAGACACTCTCTCTTTTACCACAGAGGAATCTCCCATTAGTTGCGCTAAGAATAAAATTTAGATCCATCATATTTATTTCCAAAGAACTAAATATATTTTAATGATAATGACTCCCTTGCTATTTCTCTATCATCAAACGGGTACTTAGTTGTCCCTATAATCTGATAATCCTCATGCCCTTTGCCGGCAATTAGTACAGTGTCATTTTTTTTGGCAATTTTTATAGATTGCTTAATTGCAGCTGTTCTATCAGTAATTCTGAGATAGGGGTTATTATCCTCCCCAGCTCGGAGAACTCCCTTCTCGATCTGATCTAAAATAATCTCTGGATCTTCAGTGCGGGGGTTATCGGATGTAACAATAAGGATATCTGAAAGCTCCCTTCCTATATCTCCCATGAGGGGCCTCTTGGCAGAGTCTCTATCGCCGCCGCATCCAAAAACAAGAATTAATTTCCCCTTGGTAAGCGGCCTTACCGCCAGAAGAACATTTTTAAGAGCATCTGGCGTATGCGCATAATCCACCAGTACTTTAAACCCAAACTTGTTCGGAACCCCTTCTAATCTTCCGGGAACGGATGAAATTTGAGAGATGCCTTTTTCAATTGCGTTAATTGGTGAACCCAATGAAATTGTAATAGCGACAGCAGCAAGTATGTTTGATAAATTATGTTCCCCAAAAAGTGCTGATTTAACTTGAATTAATCCCTGGGGGGTACTAATGCTTGCTTCGATTCCGTTATCAGTAATTTTTGAGGATACTGCATGTATAGTAGCAGTTTCATTATTAATGGAATAGGTTACGACATTGGCAGGCGCATCATTTACAATCCGGGCTCCGAAAGAATCATCAATATTTATAATTGAGAATTTGTTTTTCTTTTCACTCTCTTTCAAGAATTCCGTAAATAACCTCTTTTTGACTTCAAAGTAGTTTTGGATTGTGTCGTGATAATCCAAGTGGTCCTGAGTCAAATTAGTAAATACTGCGGCGTCAAAGTGACACTCCTTCACTCTTTGTCTATCAATAGCATGTGAAGAAACTTCCATTGCCACTGTGTCTACTCCGCAATCTCTCATTTCTCTAAACATCCCCATGAGATCCAAAGATTCGGGGGTTGTCATAGATGATTGAATTTTATTTTTGCCGTACCGATAATCAATAGTGCCTATAATGCCGGAATATTTTCCTTCTTCATTCCAAATAGATTCTAATAGATAGGTAATTGTAGTTTTTCCGTTGGTCCCTGTAATACCGATGAGTGTAAGATCTTTTGTCGGGTGTTCGAAAAAATTAGCAGAGACTCTAGCAAGGGATAATCTGGAATCAACAACCTCAATAACTGTTACACCTTTATAATCCTTATCCAGCGCTTTTTCCACAATCAGATCAACATTCGCCTCTTTTTCCAGATCAAGATGCAGGTCAGTTTCCAGCTTCTCTGTTTTAATCCGTTTAATAATGCTTTCCTTTATAATAGGTATTTTTGCGGTATCACCCCGCTTTTTAATCATCATAT
>DAOVUC010000153.1 GCA_030632765.1 Candidatus Dadabacteria bacterium | reverse complement strand
GTATTCCGCCTTTTAGAAGGTTAACTTTTCCGTATAGCTCTAGCCCTTGAGAGGTAAACAGGAACCCGGGAAGGCCGAATTTGTCTATAATACTATTATCAAACTGTCCCTGATAGGAGATGTTGTGAATAGTGAAGACAACCTTTGAATCCTTAAAGTATTCATCGTCTTTAAGGTGTTTTCTCCACTTGAGGCATATGGGAATAAACGCGGTCTGCCAATCGTGACAATGAATTATATCCGGCTTAAAATCGAGCGCTTTCGCAGCCTCAAGCGCACCTAAGGATAAAAACCCAAATCTAAGATCATTATCTTTAAATTCCCCTTTTGATGTTGCGTAGATTTGATTTCTCTCAAAGTACTCGTCGTTTTGGAGTAAATAAACTGTTACGTCTTTATATTGCACTTCATATATGTCGCCCTCCTCCGCTAGCCAGTCCACACAAAATACTACTCTCTTATCGAGTTTCTTAGGTTTTATATTAAGCTTTGTAAGATTTTTTTTGACCTCTTTATAGTACGGCAGAACAACTCTTATATCACAATCTAAACCCGAAAGTCTTCTGGTGAGAGTGCCTATTACCTCTGCCAGCCCCCCAACCTTTACGAAGGGATCCATCTCGGAGGCGACAAAGAGAATTTTAGTTTTATCTTTTTTTGTTTTTGTAGTTGCCAAGGAAACTCTACCCTTCCTTTAATGTTGATAGCCTCTCAACTATTAGTTTTGTATTTTGCATGACTGTATCAAACTTGATCATTTTGTCTTCGGTCAGAAATGCGCTAGAAAGACCAACCGCAGAAGCCCCGGCTTTGATATAGTCGAGAAAGTTATCGTAATTCACTCCCCCTGTAGTCATAATCTCCGCAAAGGGTATCGCTTCTTTAATTGCTTTAATATACGGTGGTCCTCCTACCGCGCTTACGGGAAAGACTTTCACCATATCCACACCCAGCTTCCATGCGTTTACAATCTCAGACGATGTTAAAGCGCCTTGTATTGTGGGGACGCGCTTTGGCATTGCAACATCTATTATGTCCTGATCGGTATGAGGAGAGACTAAGAAACTTGCTCCTGACTCAAGAGCCTTAACAGCCATAACTGCGTCAAGCACAGTTCCAGCGCCTACGAGAACGCCCTCTATTTTACTAAGCTCCGCTATTACTCCCTCGGCTCTTGGAAAAGAGAAAGTTACCTCTATTAGTTTTAATCCTCCCTTAATGCATCCTTCTCCGAATTCAAGCGCTTTATCAGGAGTCTCAGCTCTTATAACAGCAATTACTTTATTTTTCTTTATCTCTTCTAACGTACTCACGTTGAATAAGTTAACAGAGATACGCCTAATGTTTCAAGTGCCGCTCAGGAGTTTATTTAAAACATTTTGCTCAAAAAGCAGTGTGCGTATGAAGTTTTAATTAATATTAAAAACTAGCCTCCTAATAATTAGATCAACTTAACTTGCTGGAATTTTGACTAATAATAGTATAAAATAACTCTAGAGCGAGGCGTACGATGGACACTACTATGATTATGGATACTGCTATGATTAAGGAAAGAGTAAGCGAATTTATTGATCGCAGTAAAGAGCTTGGTATTAAGGTTACCCCTCAGAGGATAGCTATTTACAAAGAGCTTGCCAGTACTGACCAGCATCCAAGCACTGAAATTATTTATAAGAAGATAAAAGACTACTACCCTAATATCTCACTCACAACAGTCTACAGAACTCTTGAAACATTTGAGAAGCTTGGCCTTATTTCTGTTGTAAACGTACTATATAATGCCGCAAGGTATGACGCTAATTTAGACCCCCACCATCATATAGTCTGCACTGAGTGTAAAAAAGTTGAAGACGTTTACGATGAGTCTCTCAACAATTTGGACATCTCCAACAAAACTTTGGGAGACTACAAAGTCGAAGGATATTCCTTACTCCTTAGCGGTATATGCACTAGCTGCAGAAGCAATTAGTTTTTAAGTCCGCTATACCATCTGAATTATTCGCTGTTCTATGATTTCCAAAACTACCTTTCTTATGTAATTCTATATAAATATTCCATCCAAACGATTGAAGGAGAATTCTATGGGTATTCCTGAGGGTTTAAAAACAGCTCTTCATTTCGGGTTTATGGACGCCATATTTACCCGTCGTTCAAGACGGTTTGGGCTAGGTATGGAGATAAAGGATGGGACTCTTAAGCACAAGTCAGCTCACAAGCCCGTTCCTCTCACAGAGCTAGAGGAGGCCTTTTTGATCTGGTCGGGCACCGGGATGACAGGGCTTTCTTTGGGGGACTTGCCACGCACAGGGATATCATGGCTTTTTCAGTGGACAGGGAGGAGCTGGCCCTGCTCATGCAATTCTCATTCTACCGAGCTTTTTTACACAAATGATGATGGCGTATATATGGTCAAGCTCCACGACATGATGCCGGAACCCGGGGAGACTTCCATTTTCCCCGGCAAATCTGAACAAGAAAAACTGGACAGGGTGCTAAAATTATTTAGAAGCAGTCTCGTTAAACTTGAAGACGGACGTGCGAATCTCCCTAAAGGTGAGCCGGGGCTGTTTGATTTTAACGCGTGGAACTGCAATAAACCCGGTACAACATTTTTTGTGCCTGTTACAAACACGACAATTGAATACATGGTGCTTTTATTTATTTACTTTGGGGAGAAGTATGCTTTTAACATCGTAGATGAGCTCAAAGGCGGCAGGTCCTGCGGGCTCGATAAATGGATTGAAAAGGGATATATCAGAAAGGACGTAGAGTTGTCACTCTTTGATTTAGAACTAAGAGTGCTTACGACATTAAACGTCGAGCAGGCGTTTATATGCCAGAACATGAATCTTGCGCTACAGACGCTGGGACTCGGAGGCTGGGCATTCACAGGACTCCTGCCTCACTATGTGCTAGGCGTAAACCCTGATTACAAAGGCCTGGATTTCAGATTTACACATCCCGAGAAAACTCTAAGAAGCTCTAAAGCGGCTGTTCCAGTTGGCAGGGACGGAGTCTTTGAGGCCCTATGTCCTCCTTATGTAGATAATATGAGGGACGCTGTAGATAAGTTCCTTGAGCAGAGAGGACATTTTTGGGAAGAGGATAACCCCTACCCTTATCAAAATCCTGAGGGAGTGCTTGCCGACGAATACCATCCAAATGAAGTCCGGATTGAGATAGTTAAGGATTTCTGCTCGTATATATTTGAGAACTACGGACGCTTCCCGGCTTTTTTGGATCCTATGTTTGCAAGGCTAGTTTTTCAAGCCCATCATCTCGATTTGGATTTCTATGATAAGTACTATAACGAAGGAGCGTATACGGACGTTCATAAGAATCACTTTAAGCTCTGGCACCCGGAAATGGATGATCCTTTTGATAAAAAATAAACGCAACAACAAAATACTATCTTATTATTAACATTGTATTAATTCCTAGAATCGTTTACTCTTCAGGGCATTATACTTAAAAACTTACATGGTATGGAATAGGTAAATAATAAACAGACTCTTTTAAGCCTTCTTAATCTATCAATTCCCTTGATTGATTCTGATGCAATATGGAGAAGTCTATATTACATTGTTCGGTGATATGAAAATCTACTTACGGAGCTGCACACTTACGAGAATTGTGGAAAGACATTTCAATAGCCGATTCAAACCCAAGGGGAGTATATGCGAAAACTTCGGATAGGAATTATTGATTTTATTACTAAATCTCCAAACAAATCAATCTGGGCGCGCATGATGCATGCAAACCTTGCAGGTCTTATGCCTCAAGTTATTGCTGTATGGTGTGAAGAAATGGGTCATGATGTTGAATTATTTTCATTTACAGGGTGTGAAGAGTTAAAAACAGATACACCTAAAGATGTTGATATAGTTTTCATCAGCGCTTTTACACAATCTGCAATACAAGCTTATGCGTTGAGCAATTTATATCGCTCTAAAGGAATAATAACAGTTTTAGGCGGTCCACACGCGCGTTGTTATCCTGAGGATGCGCAGAAATATTTTGACTATGTACTCGGCCTTACCGACAAAGAGACTTGCAGGGAAGTGTTGGAAGAATGCTCCCCTCACCTTGAGTTAGGAAGATGTTTATCTGCTGCACAGCAGCCCACTTATCTGCCTGGAATACGTGAGCGCTGGAAATATATCGAGCTTGCTCTTAGAAAAGCTCCTTGGGTCAAGATGGTTCCCATGATAGGCAGCTTGGGCTGCCCTTATACCTGCAGCTTTTGTATAGACGCGGATATAGACTACCAACCGCTTGAGTTTGAAGCTATGAAGGAAGATTTAAGATTTGTGAGAACTAAATACAAACGCCCTGTTGTTAGCTGGTACGATCCTAATTTTGGGGTCAGGTTCAACGATTATATGAATACTATTGAAGACGCTGTACCGCTCAATAGTATAGATTTCATTGCGGAGAGCAGTTTATCGCTTTTATCAGAACCGCATTTAAAACGCCTGAGGGATAATGGGTTTAAAGCTATTCTCCCTGGAATCGAATCCTGGTTCGATTTGGGGAACAAGTCAAAGACAGGTAAGAAGCAAGGGATGGATAAGGTTGAAGTTGTTTCAGAGCATGTAAACATGATACTTAGGTATTTGCCCTATATACAAACTAACTTTGTCCTTGGTCTCGATTGTGACGATGGACCTGAATCCTTTGAGCTGACAAAGAAATTTGTCAATATGTCCCCTGCTGCTTTTCCCGCCTTCCCTCTTTTAACATCATTTGGGGAAGCGGCGCCCTTAAATCTCCAATATCAGGGAGAAGGCAGAGTGCTGCCCTTCCCGTTTCACTTCTTGAACAACAACCACGCTTTGAATGTAAGGCCTAAATACAGCTCATGGCCTGAGATGTACGACCGCATCATTGGCCTTGTGGAACATTCATTCTCCTGGTCATCAATTTGGCACCGTTTTATTGAAACTAAAACTACATTTCCAAAGGCTCTGAATTTTGTTCGTGCGGTATCAACTGAGGGTTTTGGAAGAATGAAGTTTTACAGAGAAATCCGCCGGCGTTTAGACGAAGATAGACCATTTAGAGATTACTTTGAAGGGGAGACAACTGTTCTTCCCGAATTCTACATGGATCTTATGAAAAAAGACTTGGGCCCGCTTTGGGAAT
>DAOVUC010000032.1 GCA_030632765.1 Candidatus Dadabacteria bacterium | reverse complement strand
GTGAAGAGGTTCTTGATAAGAAATTTGAGGTGTTTGATAAAAAAGAGGCAGAGGTTTCCAAGAAAGAGCGCGATATGATGCAAAAGGAGCGGGCTCTTGAAAAAAAGGAAAATGAGCTTGACGCTGTTATTGTAGATGCGAAGAAGAAAATCGAGGAAATAGCGGGAATGACTCAGGAAGCGGCAAAAAATGAGCTTGTTAATATTATTGAAGATGAAGGTAGACATGAAGCGGCTAAGAAACTAAAACAAATAGAGGATCAGTTGCATGAGGACGCCGAGCGTAAATCAAAAGATATAATCGCCCTCGCCATTCAAAAATACGCTGGTGAATATACAAGTGAAAAAACTATATCTGTAGTTAGTCTTCCTAATGATGATATGAAAGGGAGGATTATTTGACGTGAGGGGAGGAATATACGCTCTATCGAAGCCAGAACTGGTGTTGATATTATAATTGATGATACACCTGAGACGGTAGTTGTTTCATCTCTTAATCCGATAAGGCGCGAGATTGCCAGGATATCTCTTGAGAAGTTAATAGATGATGGCCGTATTCATCCAACAAGGATAGAGGAAATTGTTTTTGATGTTGAGAAACAAATTGACCGAGAGATTCAGAAGGCTGGTGAAGAAGCTCTATTTGATCTTGGTATTGCGAGTATGCATCCTGAACTCACAAAGCATGTCGGAAGATTGAAATATAGAACCAGTTATTCACAAAATATACTTAACCACTCAATTGAAGTGGCTTTTATTTGCGGCATCTTAGCTGCTGAGATAGGTTTTGATATTAAGTTGGCAAAAAGGGGGGGGCTGCTTCACGACATTGGTAAGTCAGTTGATCATGAGATAGAAGGCTCTCATGTTGATATAGGTGAGGATCTTGTGAGAAAGTTCGGTGAGTCTGAGGAGATTGTAAAGGCTGTTGCTTCTGCCCATGACCCGCAGCCGCAATCCATTCTTGCTATACTTTGTCAGGCGGCAGATGCTATATCAGCGGCCAGACCGGGAGCCAGAAGAGAGACTTATGAAGCCTATGTAAAGAGGATTGAAGACATAGAAAACATCGCAAGTTCTTTTAGGGGTGTTGAAAAATGCTACGCAATCCAGGCTGGACGTGAAGTGCGGGTGATTGTTGAAAGTACTAAAATAAATGATGAAGAAGGGGCACTGCTTTCTCATGAAATAGCTCAGAAGATAGAGAAAGAAGTGGCGTATCCCGGACAGGTAAAGATTACAGTTATAAGGGAAGTTAGAGCGACTGCTATTGCAAGCTAGCTTTAGTAGATCACTAGTAAATAGAAATAGAAATTAGACGCTTAATTTTGAAAAGTCGGCAATTTTGAAAAACAGGTTCTTTATCTCGGAGAGCATAGAGAGCCTGTTTTCTTTTATTTTAGGGTCTTTGTCCATCACCATTACATTATCAAAGAATTTATCGACCGGCTCTTTTAGGTTTTTCATAAGTAAAAGAGAATCTAAGTAATTCTTCTCTAATATTTTAGCTTGGATCTTGTCCCGGACTTCTTTAAAGGATTTATAGAGGTCCTTCTCCACAAGTTCTACAAGACGTTTTTCCGAGAAGTTATTTCCAGTATGACCTTTTACAATGTTAACAACACGTTTAAATGCAATTCCAAGCGCTTCAAAATCGGCTGCCTTACGAAATCGAGTTAGGGCTTCAATCTTTCTTTTTGCATCTAAGATATTGTCAAACTCAACAGAGACAACGGCGTCCACTACGTCCTGCGGGAAGTCTTCTACAATCATTATATTTCTGAACCTTTCTGTCATGAAGCTCATAACTGCATCCAGAGTCTTTTCTAAAGAGTCCGAATATCTATTATCAGTTTGATTGATAATCGATTTTAGACTTGCTTGGAACAATTCTTTTAAGCTCAAATTAAAATCTCTCTCAAACACTATGTTAATAATTCCTATGGCTTGGCGCCTAAGCGCATAAGGGTCTGAGGTTCCGGTAGGGATAAGTCCGGATATAAAGCAGGATGAAATGTTGTCAATCTTATCCGCGATACTTAAGATAGATCCAAAATCAGTCTCAGGTAAATCCCCGTCGCGGGATATAGGCATGTAATGCTCTTCTATCGCTTTTGCGACCTCGATTGTCTCTCCTGAGAGTTCAGCATAATATTTGCCCATTATTCCCTGGAGTTCAGGAAACTCGAAAACCATCTGTGTGGCAAGATCGGTCTTTGATAAAAAGGCTGCTCTGACTATATGTCTTGTGTTGTTCTCGAATCCTAGGCTATTTCCCAATTCAATTGCCAATATTTTAAGACGCTCCGTTTTATCATAATATGAACCCACACCGGATAGAAAAACCATACCTTTTAGGTCTTCGAATTTATCCCACAGAGGAGCGCTTTTATCTTCATCAAAAAAGAATCTAGCATCTGAAAACCTGGCTCTAATAACTCTTTCGTTTCCCTTAACAACAACATTCGTGTCTTTTACCGGAGTTCCACAAACAAAAATAAAATGCGGAAGCAGTTCCCCCTTCTTAGATTTAGAGAAAACAGGGAAATACTTTTGATGATATTTCATTACGCTTATAAGGACTTCCTTCGGGAGCGCTAGAAATTCCTCTTCAAAATCTCCTTTTAGTACAAGAGGGATTTCAACCAGATTAGTCACTGTCTCCAGTAGTTCAGGATCATCGGGAACTAACCCGCCAATTTTGTCGGCTAGCTTGGTTATTCCTTTATGAATAGTTTCACTTCTCTTGTTCTGATCTAAAAGGACATAACCATCTTCAAGACCTTTTTCATAATCTTCCCAATTTGAGACTTTAAAAGACTTTGGATTCATAAACCTGTGGCCATAGCTTTTAGACGAGCTTTTTAGCCCTTCAAGTTCAAAAGAGATTGTCTTACCCCCAAATAATGAGAGGATCCATCTGAGTGGTCTTACAAAAGTTATGTCTCCGTCTCCCCATTTCATAGACTTTCTAAACGGTAGAGATAATATCAATTCAGGAAGGATTTCTTTTAGTATCTTGTCGGTTTTTTGACCTTTTATTTTTCTTTTTAATGCCAGGAACTCTCCCCTGTCTCGTTTAACGGTGGTCAGCTTCTTTATATCTACACCTTGAGCTTTAGCGAATCCTAGTGCCGGTTTTGTAGGGTTCCCCTTTTCATCAAAAGCTATTTTTATAGGCGGGCCGTATGCTTCCTCCTCTCGGTCTTCTTGTTTGTCCACAAGCCCCCTGACTCTGAGTGTGAGCCTTCTGGGTGTGCCGTAGCTCTCTACATTTTCATAGCTTAAGGAATTCTCGTCCAGCGCACGTTTAGCTAGAGACGCTAAATTTTCAACAGCGTCATCTAGAAATCCCGCCGGTATTTCCTCGGTTCCAATCTCTAATATTAGCTCTTTTGCCATGGATTCTTTTTAAGTAGGGGGTAGCCCATTTCCTCCCTTTCCAAAAGATAGGCCTCGGCGCACATCTTTGCAAGCGCCCTTACTCTTGCGATATATGAAGCGCGTTCAGCAACTCCGATGGCCCCGCGCGCATCCAGCAAGTTAAATGAGTGCGAGCATTTTAAACAATAGTCATAAGCGGGGAGAGGCAACCTCTTCTCTGTCAAACTTTTACATTCCAACTCAAACTTGTCAAAAAGGTCTCTAAGCATTTCTGGATTGGACTCTTCAAAATTGTATTTTGAAAACTCAAACTCGTCTCTGTGATGAATCTCTCCGTAAGTTATGCCTTTGGTCCATTCAAGGTCGTATACGCTCTCTACACCCTGCAAGTACATTGCAATTCTTTCCGTACCATATGTTATTTCTCCGGAGACGGGTTTTAAGTCTATTCCTCCGGCCTGCTGGAAGTAAGTGAATTGGGTAATTTCCATACCATCAAGCCATACTTCCCACCCTAACCCCCATGCTCCTAACGTTGGGGATTCCCAGTCGTCTTCTACAAAGCGGATGTCGTGGGCAAGCGGGTCTATACCTAAAAACCTGAGGCTATCTAGATATAAGTCTTGAATGTCTATAGGAGAGGGTTTAAGCAGCACCTGGAACTGATAGTAGTGCTGTAATCTATTGGGGTTATCGCCGTATCTTCCGTCGGTCGGGCGTCTGGAAGGCTCAACATAGGCTACCCGCCAGGGCTCGGGGCCAAGACATCTTAGAAAAGTGGCAGGGTGAAAGGTCCCGGCGCCCTTTTCCAAATCGTAAGGCTGCATAATAATGCATCCCTCTTTAGCCCAAAATTCCTGAAGTCCTAAAATCAGTTCTTGAAATGTCATATATTATCTCGAAAATAATCCTTAGAAAATATGAGGGACAATAATACCATTATTAATCTTTTTTGGAAGTTTATCACAATATCAATGGGGACTTTACTGATATTCGTTCTATTCAACGGTGCTCGTACCTAAAGCCGAAGGTAATCCTTCAACCAGTTCGTTCATGATATCAGCGGCAGACTTCACGGTCTTAACTGCTCCAACTGACTCTCCTGCATAAAGAGCCATAGCCTCTATTTTTCCTGTTGTGTTTATAGTTGGCAGAGCTGTGCTTCCTTTGGGCACTGGTTTCTTTTCTCCTGCCAAATCCCTTTCGCCTACTATATCACCTTCAAACGAGTTTACTTCAGCGACGCATGATTTAAGCACTCGGTGGTGAGCGTGGGGCCATCCGAGGGAGAATGTTTCAGTAAGCACAGTGTCTTCAGCGCTAGCGTCTATAAGCGCCTGAACGTATTTGGGATGAGCGTCTGACTCCTTTGCCGCAAGAAATCTTGTTCCAATACGTGCGGCTACGGCGCCAGATTTGAGCACTTTGGTTATATCACCAGCAGTTCCGAGTCCACCTGCTGCGATGACCGGAACATTTACTCTATCGAGTACCTCCGATAGCAAAGAAAGAAGTTTGATATCCCCTCTGACGTGTCCGCCAGACTCAGTGCCTTGTGCGACTATCAGATCACATCCTGCTTTCTCCGCAAGCAAAGCTTCTTTCGTTGATCCGATTTGCCAGCATGCTAATGCCCCTTCGTTATGAACGATATCAACTAGTGAAGAGTCCGGGTCTCCGTAGAAAAATTCCACAACCCTTGATTTTAAAGCGGCTATCTTTACTGAGTCCCTGTCTAAAAAAGGCATAAGGAAATTAACTCCAAAAGGCTGACTAGTCAGCTTCTTTAAATTGTTTATCACATCCAATAGAAACTCAGGAGACATATGTGTTCCCGAGATCATTCCAAGTCCACCTGAGTTTGAAACAGCGGAAGCTAACTCATTTGTCGCAACCCCGGGCATTCCCGCAAGCTGTATGGGTACTTGGCATCCCGTGATTTCAGTGAATTGTGTATTAATCATAAGCACTCGAAAACTAATATACTATCACATAAGAGATATTCCTCTCATAGATTAAATCAGGTATGTTTCAATTCCTAAATGGGAAAGACCACTTATAAAAGCTCAGGTGTTGATATTGACGCCGGAAACCTGTTTGTAGATCTGATAAAACCTCTTGCAAAATCCACCGCGAATAAACAGGTGCTGGGTAAGCTCGGAGGGTTTTCCGGTGCTTACGAGCTTCCTTTAAAAAAATATAAGAACCCTATTCTCCTTGCCGCGGCTGATGGTGTGGGGACTAAACTTAAAATCGCTTTTATGACAGGCAGATTTAATACAGTTGGGATTGATCTCGTGGCAATGAACGTGAACGATATAGTAACTTGCGGCGCAGAGCCGCTATTTTTTCTTGACTACATCGCAACTTCTAAGCTTAACCCCAAAGAGGGGGCAGAGATAGTAAAGGGGATCGTAAAAGGATGTAAGCAGGCAGGCTGTGCGCTCTTAGGTGGTGAGACTGCCGAAATGCCCGGGTTTTATAGGAAGGACGAGTTTGATCTTGCAGGCTTTGTGGTGGGGATTGTGGATAAGGGTCAGGTGATTGACGGCTCGGATGTGAAAGTGGGAGATGCCGTGATCGGAATTGCTTCAAGTGGGCTTCATTCAAACGGATACTCACTCGCAAGAAAAGTTCTTTTGGGAAGAAATAAATATAAACTATCTGATAGGCCAAAACCCCTTAGGCGCACATTAGGGGATGAGCTTCTTGAGCCGACCAGGATTTATGTAAAGAGCATTTTAAATCTCCGCAAGAGTTTTGAGATCAAAGCCGCAGCCCACATCACGGGAGGGGGGCTCCTTGAAAATATCCCAAGGGTTATTCCCAAGAATTGTGCAGTCGAGATTGATTCATCTTCATGGAAACTTCCGCCAATAATGAAGCTTATTAAACAGGAAGGCCAAATAGGGCAAGAAGAAATGTACCGGACTTTTAACTGCGGCATTGGGATGGTCTTGGTCGTAGATTCAAAGGATGCAGGGAAAGTACTAAGAAGATTAGGAAAACTTAAGGAAAAAGCGTCTCTTATTGGAGAAGTAAGAAAGAAGAAAAGACAGGAGAATCAGGTCGCAATAATTTGATTCTCACGCTCGCTTAAAAAATCCTCCTACCCCCATATTCAAACGTTGCAGTTATATTTAATCTCTCAAGCCCACCCCAGCCTTTAGGAAATGGGGCAAAAGGTGCCGCGACTTTAATGGCCCGCAACGCTTCATTGTCTAAGCGGGCATATCCGGAAGATGTAATCAATTGAACACTCTCCAAGTCACCGTTTCTCCTAATAGTAAACTTTAGAAAAAGCACTCCCTGTTCTCCACGGTATGCAGACTCCCTGGGATATGACCAAACTGAATCTATCTTCCACTTTAATTTATTAAAGTAAGAAATGTATTTAAATTCTGTTGTGCTCAGGTTAACAGTATCTTCTTTTTTCTTTATATTCGGAGCCCCACGAAAATCTTGTGGGTTCCTTTGGTTTTGAGGTAGAGTTTGCGGTTGTGGTGCGGAGCTAAAAAGCTGCTCTCTAGTTAAATTCGGTGTGTCTTTTCTAGTAGTCTTTTTTTCCTTCTTTAACTGCTTTTCTGGTAAAGAGGCTACTTCTTTTTGCCTGGTAATGTCAGATCTTGTTATCTGTTTCCTGGGTTCCTCTTTAGGTTTTTGCTCTACTTTTTTGGGCTGTTCCTTGGGTTTTACAGCTGGTTTGGGGACAGTTGGCGGTACAGGAGGGGTGCTCGCCGAGCGCTTTGTAAAACGGTCCCTAGTTGTCTCCTCAGGTACGTCACGAGACCTATCAGCTAGCCGTTTTGTTACCTTTGGTGGTTTTGTTTCTTTTTCTTTTGGTACAGGTAATTCGGTTATCTCTATAAATTCCGGCTGTTTCTGATCCTCTTTTGCCAGTTGGTTTCTTAGATTTAGTATGTCGATTAAGTACAAGTGGACAAATAATAATATAAGTATAAAAATTGCCGTTGAGCCCAGAATATAGGGCATAAGCCTACTCTTGCGGCGTCTGGACCTCCTTCTTATATGAATCTGTCTCACCATGTCTAAGTTTACCACCCACTTATATGAATCTGTCTCACCATATCTCAGTTTACCACCCAGAACTTTTAAATTCTATTCTTATTAGTTATTTTAGTCAAAGTTTGTAGAGAGCTTTAATATTGAGGAGCTCCACCCTAAGGGGCCTGCTCCATCGGCATATGTTAGCTTTGGTAGCTTGATCTTAGGATCATATTCACCATTTGGTTTTTGGACAATTATGGGAATATCAACAGCGTCAAACATAGGCAAATCGTTGAGACTGTCGCCGATTCCTACTGTTTCT
The DNA here is from genome assembly GCA_030632765.1 of Candidatus Dadabacteria bacterium. Lineage (GTDB taxonomy): Bacteria > Desulfobacterota_D > UBA1144 > Nemesobacterales > UBA2774 > CR02bin9. Next base: position 2,460 of record DAOVUC010000032.1, on the reverse strand, counting down.
ATGCTTCCAAATTCCAGTTTATATAAATCTGTTAGAATTTTCACCGCTTTCCCTTTATCGTTGCCGCCTAATATGTGATGAAATCTCCCACCCCTTGTGTGCGTATACCCCTTTAGATTAATTTTCTCTTCGATAGTTGCAGAATATTTCCCTTCTTTGTTAATCAGGAAAGGCTCACTATAATCCCGCTCCATTGCCAGTTTGCTCATATCATCATCAAGTCCGGTTAATTCTGCTATTTCTTTAACCCTCATATCTGAGAATCCTTTTATCTGTATGCCTGTTTCTTTGCTTATTGACTTCAAAGCAGCCGAAAGGGCTTCCCTTCTGGTTCCAAGCTCAATCACTTTATACCCATCTATTTCCTTATCGTATTTAAATTCTTTAGAGAAATAGCCGGTCGGTACAAATATTCCTCCTCCGTTCTCAGAGATAAAAGGGCACTTGTTATCAAGGAGTTTTCTGTATAGCTCTATTTCGTTACGAGTTTTGCTAGTACATAAGACGAGCGGAACTTTTTTAGACTTTATAAGCTCTAATGCATCGGATGCCGCCTGAAAAGAGTAAGTATTGTGGTCAAGCAGGGTGCCGTCTAGGTCGGAGAATATTACAACTTTAGGCATTGTCTTCTTCAACTGCAACCTCTAACTGATCTAGGAAATCAGGGATAGCTGAGGTGACCCTGCTCCAGTTAGGAATTAAAGGAGATCCAAGTGGGTCTTCGAGGAACTTTTGGCTGGCTATTCTGATACCCTGTACAAATGTTTCAACAGCAAGCCCTTCTGCGTGTCTGTCAAAAAATAGCCCGTTAATCGCGGCGTCATCGTGATACATCTTTATCGAATCCTGGGCTATTCTTAGATAGGTTACGTAGAGGGTATTAAATAAGCTGTCTGAAAATTGAACTCCATCTGATGATAATGTTGTAAAAAGTGATGTGGATATGTCTGTACACATTTTAAGAAGTCCGCTGTCAGCGTCATGGGCTGAGACATCCTGGTGTTTGTGCTCATAGTTATCAGCCAGATCTACCTGGCAAATTCTTTTCATGGAAACGTTTCTGAAAACCTCGGCTAGGGACCCAACTTCAAGTCCCCAATCTGCCGGTATACGGTTTATTCTTGCCAGATCCGTTTTCATCGAGAATTCGCCGGCTAACGGATACCTGAAACTATCCAGATAGACCAAAAACGGCATATGGCCGACTATCTTTTTAAGCGCTCTAATGATGGGTGATATGAATAACCTTGTAACTCGTCCATAAAGCCTGTCGGTTACTCTCGGATAATATCCTTTACAAAACTCGTAATCCATATTTGGATTTGCAAGAGGGTAGCAAAGCCTTGCAAGCAGCTCTCTATTATAAGTAAGAACATCACAGTCGTGCAGTGCTATTACTTCACTTGATTCTTTGGCCAGCACATAGCCGTAGGCAATCCAGGCCGCTCTTCCTTTCCCGGGTTCTCCGACATCAAGGCCGTTTTCTTTTAAGAGATTAAAAAGTGATTGCACTTTTTCTCCGTCGTCCCATATAAGTTTATAATTTTGAGGGAGAACTGAAAAATATTCCTGGGCATGCTTGAACTGGTCTTCGTCTGCCCTTCCTATAGTTATTACAATTTCATTTAAGTAGGTAACATCTTTTAGATGTTCTAATATGTTTTTAAGCGCTACTCTTTGTAGCTCAGAATACAGGCAGGGAAGTACAAGTGCGATTGGACGGCTTTCTGAGAACTCATTTAACTGCTCTTCTAGCTGCTCAATGTTATCTTTCTTTAGTCTGTGTAGAGTTGATATTGTCTCTGTCTGGTGAAAATCGCCCATATTTTCCCTCCCTATAATAATAGCACAAAGGCTTTATACGTACTAATGTTTTAACAAGAACTTAACAATGAAAAACCCCAGTAATATCAGTACGAAGAAAAGAGTAAGTAATAGGTTAAAGTATTTATCAATAAAATTCCTTATTTTATCGCCGAAGAAATAAATTAATCCCGCTTCAATGAAAAATCTTGCAGATCGTCCTATTGCCGAAGCCAGTATAAAATAAAAAAAGTTTATATGGAATACCCCGGCGGTTACGGTAAATACTTTATAGGGAATAGGTGTGATAGCGGCGCCCAGAATTGCTAGAAAGGCATTTTGTTTATATTGAACTCCTACGTAATCAAATGCCTCAGGGCTGAAAACATAGGTTAAGAAGAAACCGCTGACAAGCTCCCAGAGCGCCCATCCGATGAGGTATCCGAAAACTCCTCCGAGCACAGACATAACCGAGCATACTAGAGCGTACCAGAATGACCTCTTTGGCTTTCCAAGGCTAAGGGCCATGAGCAAAGGGTCAGGCGGCACCGGGAAAAATGAGGATTCGGCAAATGAAACTATCGCCAACGCTGGGACTCCGTACTTTGTGTCTGCCCAGCCGAGTACCCAATTATAAAGTCTTTTAAGCATTATTAT
>DAOVUC010000104.1 GCA_030632765.1 Candidatus Dadabacteria bacterium | reverse complement strand
GGCGGAACTGTTATCGCCCGCCAATTTTAGTTTATCTAAAATCTCATTTGCGCTTTTTTCCTCTTCTACCTGCTCCTGTATAAACCACTGTAATTCTACAGAGGTGGCATGATCGTTTTCGCTGATCGCCTGTTCATAGAGCTTGTTTATCATCCCGGTAACCTCTCTTTCGTGATCCAGAACTATCTGGAATATCTCTTTTAAAGACTTGAACTTTGACTGTGGTTTATCTATCGGGTGAAGTACGACACGTCCGTCGCGGTTAATGATGTAATCAAAGAGCCTCATAGCGTGCGCAAGTTCTTCCTCGCTCTGCTTTCTCATCCAAGTTGCAAAACCCTGCATATTAATAGATTCGCAGTAAGCTGCCATGGAAAGATATGTGTATGAAGAAAAGTACTCGTTCTTTATCTGATTGTTTAGAGCGTCCTGTATTTCTTTGCTGAGCATAATAACCTCCGATCGCTTTCTTTACTCCTTTACTCTAGACACAATACGCACATTCGTAAGCGCACAAATAGAGACTAATTTCAACTAATTACTAGGTGGGAACAATTACCAATTACATTTAAACTAATAGATAGTAAAAGTTAAAAATTAGATGTGTCCATATCAACAAAGCTCCCGCCATAATATGGAAAGAGCCCTCTTTAGAATCTCCTTTTTGATCTTAAAGGCTGCTCGTTCATTGGCTTTTGAGTGATTTCCAATAATAATACTAATAATTAATCTGAGGTTACTTGTGCCTCAGCAAACCATACAAAGGAAATAAAGATCAACCGTTCTCATAAAAATAAACGTGGAGAAATCCTGAGCTGGTGTATGTACGACTGGGCAAATTCCGCTTTTGCCACAACCGTTATGGCTGCGGTGCTCCCGGTTTACTATAGCCAGGTTGCGGGAGCTGACCTGCCGGGCAATACAGCAACAGCATACTGGGGATATACAACCGCGGGAGCGCTCTTAATCACAGCATTTTTGGCTCCAATTATGGGAGCTATCGCGGATTATTCAGGGGTAAAGAAAAAACTGTTGCTGACATTTGCCGCACTTGGAATCTTTGCAACAGCGCTTCTTTACTTTGTCACCACAGGCGATTGGCTCATGGCTTCTCTATTTTTTATTATAGGCAACATAGGGTTTGCAATATCTGAAGTGTTCTACAACTCCCTACTGCCGCACGTTGCCGGTCCTGAAAAAATAGACCAGGTATCGACAAAGGGATATGCCCTTGGTTACCTGGGAGGAGGAATCCGTCTTGGTATAAATGTTTTAATGATTGAACTGATGTCGGACACCTTGCTTGCTACTCGCCTCTCTTTTGTGACAGTTTCAATTTGGTGGGCAATTTTTACTATTCCAATTCTCAGAAATGTTACGGAACCTAAAGTTAAAGAGAATATTGGCCCGCGTATTAATCCTTTCACTGGGGGCTTTAAAAGAATAAGAGCTACATTCAATGAACTTAGAAGCTACAGACAGTTATTCCTTTTCTTGGTTGCCTTCTGGATCTATAACGACGGAATAGGAACGATAATTAAGATGGCTGCGATTTACGGCGCTGAAATAGGTATAGATCAGACAGCTCTGATAGGAGCACTGCTTATGACCCAATTCGTGGGTATCCCATTTTCTTTCGCCTTCGGGAGACTTGCAAAATATATAGGGGCTAAAAACTCGATCCTGCTCGGGTTATTTGTATACACAATGATCTCGATCGGTGGATACTTCATGGAGACTGCGCTGCACTTTTGGATCCTGGCATTTGTTGTGGGCACGGTACAGGGGGGAACTCAAGCTCTCAGCCGTTCCCTCTTTGGCTCTATGTTGCCTAAATCAAAAACGGGTGAATTTTATGGTTTTTACGGAATGAGTTCAAAATTTGCAGGCATTGTAGGACCCTTGGTATTCGCTATTGTATCTCAGATTGCGGGCTCTAGCCGGCTTAGTATTCTATCGTTAATTGTGTTTTTTATAGTAGGTGGTTTTTTGCTAAATAGAGTAGATGAAAAAAAGGGTATTGAGTACGCTCAGGAAAATAATTTTTAAGCACAAAAATAGCACTATAAAAAACTAATATTTTTGCCTCTTAAATCTCTTAAAAAATCTATGTTTTCGGTGATTTGCATATAAAATGATGTCCAGAGACCTGTGGATAACTTCTAAATTACAAGATTTTAGATGAGAAAAACAACAATAAATTTGATGCTAAAAATCCTATGTAACTAGCTGTAATCATGCAATAATAAAAAAAAACTTGACAAGGTATTTTACCATCTGTTAGGATGTACTCTACCGGATTGGATGGGACACTTCGCAAACTAAATTTCTACACATAAGTTATCCACATGTTGTTGATAATTTGTGGGCAAGTTGTCTGTTGCAAAGAAGTATCGGAGGATAATTGGCTACCAAAAGAGCGCCCCTAAAACATGATCTCAGATCCCTCTTTTCAGAAAGGGCTAATGATGATAGAGGATTAGAACTTTTTATAAGTCAACCTGGGCTCCCAGACTCTTTTTCACAAGAAAGAGTAGATGCAAATAGCTCAACCAAAAAAGTACAGTGGCAAGAGATACTATTAAGGATTAAAAAGAAATCTAATCCACAGGTATTCTTCTGGTTTGCACCCCTAAAAGCGGTAACGGAAACACAAGAAACTCTAATTCTTAAAGCCAATAATCAATTCGACAGAGACTGGATAGAAAATCACTACCTTGAATTTATTAACGACACTATTAAAGAAATTTACGATATCAAAGTAGAAGTGGAAATTATATCGGAAGATAGTGAAGCGGTAGAAAAAGAAGGAAAAAGCCCTAATAAGGAAAAAAAACAAGAAGACTCAAAACCCGGCCGATTATTTACTGGTGTTTTAAGTCCGAACTATACGTTTGATAGATTCATAGTAGGGCCGAGCAATCAATTTGCTCACGCTGCCTCAACCGCGGTTGCAAGAAAGCCGGGAGAAGCTTATAACCCTCTTTTCATATACGGAGGCGTTGGGCTTGGAAAAACTCACCTTATTAATGCCATAGGAAACGAGGTGTTAAAGTCAACATCTAATATGGCGAGAATATGCTGCATATCTGCTGAGCATTTTACAAACCAGGTTATAAATAGTATTAGATCCAATAAAATGGAAGAGTTCAGAAACAGGTACAGATTCGGCTGCGATGTACTTCTAATAGACGACATACAGTTTATTGCTGGCAAAGAAAGTACCCAGGAGGAGTTCTTCCACACTTTCAACACCCTTTATGAATCTAAAAAGCAGATAGTTCTAACTAGCGACACATCGCCCAAGGATATGTCCTATTTAGAGGAAAGATTGCGCTCTAGGTTCGAGTGGGGTCTTCTCACAGATATACAGCCGCCTGAAACAGAAACAAGGATTGCAATTATTAAGAATATAGCTGAGTCAGAAGGGGTTGTGCTGCCCAATGAAGTTGGACTTTATATTGCTAAAAATACCACTTCAAACATTAGGGAGCTTGAGGGGGGCACTTACAAATATAATTGCTCACGCAAAACTTCTGAACACTGAGATTTCTTTAGATCTCGCCAAAGAAGTTTTAAAAAAAATAGTGAAGAACCAGGATAATAGATTAGTTACGATAGAGAGTATTCAAAAAGAGGTAGCAAACTTTTTCGGAATGAGAGTACAGGACTTAAAATCAGAAAGAAAACAAAAAAACATAGCTGTACCTAGACAAATCACAATGTACCTTGCACGCAGATACACAGGGGCTTCCTATCCGGAAATAGGAGAAAAATTCGGAGGTAAAGATCACTCTACGGTAATCCACGCTGTTAAGAAAATTGAAAAGCTTCTAGGCAATGACCTTTCTATGACAAAGAATGTGGACTCTTTATCACGAAAAATAGAGGGTCTTATGAGTGGATAAACGGTGCAAAACACTGTGGGTGTAATTGTGGATAAAAAGTTAAAATAGGGATATGCTTAAATCCCTGTGGATAGAGGTTGACAAGTTGTTCTGATTATCAACATATATATCAACACTAAAGAGATGAAATATCAGCTTTAATATAAAGTAAAAATAGAGTTATTAGGGTATTTATCCACAAATTCACATGCCCTACTACTATTACTACTAGATAATAAGAATTAAGAATTAATATTATAGACATAGGAGTAGATGCTATGAAATTTAAAACCCAGGTAGGAGATTTCTCACTAAAACTAGGACTGGTGCAGGGGATTTCAGAAAGACGTGCTACAATGCCTGTACTCTCTCATGCTCTCATTACTTTAAAAGATAACAAGATTGAAATATCTGCTACGGATCTAGAGACCACTATGAGTACCTGGTGTAATGCGGAGGTTTCAAAAGAAGGAAGCTTAGCAATACCTGCAAGAAAATTGTATGAGATAATTAAAGAACTCCCGGATGGACAGATTGAGATTGAAGAGATAGGAAACCACTGGGTCGAAATTCGAAGCTCTTCTGCGAATTTTAAGATCGCAGGTTTACCTAGTGAAGATTTTCCTATAGTCCCTGAACTACATTCGGATAATTTGTTTAGTGTGGAAAGCTTTTTAATAGATGATATGATTTCCAAAACCATATTCGCTGTTTCCCCAGATGAACTCAGAAGGAATCTGGCTGGTATATATTTTGAGGAGTCAGGTAAAACCACATTAAGACTTGTAGCCACAGATGGGCATCGTTTGTCTCTTGTGGAAAAGAAGATTGATAATGGCGTTAAGTTTGATAAAGGTTTTGTGGTTCCTAAAAAGGGAGTTGCAGAACTAAGAAAGGTCTTAAAATTATCAGAAACTGTTAGAATCGGGGTAGGGGATAACTTCTTTATGGCTGAGGGAGAAAATATTGTACTCATAGCAAGGCTTATAGATGCTGATTTTCCCGACTACAAGCAAGTAACACCAGAGCAAACAAAAGTTACAATAACTATAGGAAGGGATGAGCTCTTAAGCGCTCTTAAAAGGGTTTCCATACTTTCTTCAGAAAAGACAAGAAGTGTAAAACTTTATATAGACAAAGATGTGATTACACTTGTATCGGTATCACCTGAATTTGGAGAAGCAAAAGAGTCTATATCCATTAGCTATTCCGGAGAGCCGGTAGAGCTTGGATTCAATGCCAGGTATTTGATGGATGTATTAGAGGCTATTACACAAGAGAAGGTGCAAATTGGTTTGATTGATGAGCTGAGCCCGGCTGTAATAAAGCCAGATGATGATGAGGTTTACTTATCTGTAATTATGCCTATGAGAGTTTAGGGAGATTTGTTTTTAAGGGGTAACGCCCGCCCAACTGTATTTAATTTTGGTACTAAGATTGGATTTAATAATGAACTCAATATTTATGTGAATGATGATCCCCTTCAACATATGCTAGATATTTTATTCCCAAAAGTATGTCCTTCCTGCAAGACCGAAGCGCTTGAAAGCGGAATTCTCTGTAGTCTATGGTTTTAGCGATATAAGGTTTATAAATAATTGGTCCTGTTGCCAAAAGTGCGGAGTTCCATTTGGATTCTTTAATTCTGAGGACGAAGAAGATTATGATATAGATTTGGCTCAAGAAAGTGACGGCCATCTATGCGGTAGGTGTGTTAAAGGCAAGTTTTGTTTTGAAAAGGCGCGTTCAATCGCTATTTATGACGGGAAAATCAGAGATATGATAATTAGTTTTAAGTACGAGGGGAAATTAAGTATTGCAAATGCGCTAGTAGACATTTTAACGACTAATGTGCCTGAGGATTTGGATAGCTTCGACTCAGTGGTCCCGGTCCCTCTACATATAATTAAACTAAGACAAAGGGAGTACAATCAATCTGTGATACTAGCAAACGGACTGGCCAAATACGCCGGGGTGAACTGTGAGATATTTGGTATGAAGAGGACAAGAGAGACCAGGCCTCAGATTGAAATTATTAGCGAATATGAGAGACGCTCAAACGTAAAAGGGGCATTTTCGGTTACAGAAGATCATAAGTTTAAAGGGAAATCGATCTTGTTAGTAGACGATGTGTTTACAACTGGATCAACGAGCGATGAGTGCTCTAAAATGTTACTTAATTCAGGCGCTTACAAGGTGCAAGTACTAACCCTCACAAGAGCGAAAAGGATGTAATAATGATTTGACTTTAAAGGACCTTTGCTTTAGATTT
>DAOVUC010000177.1 GCA_030632765.1 Candidatus Dadabacteria bacterium | reverse complement strand
GAAATTAAAATAACAATAGTAGAGGGGGAACCGGTAGTACTGACTGACATTGATCTTAAGATAGAAGGTGATCTCAGTGATAAAATTAAGAAACAAATAAATGATTCTGTGCCTCTTATCGTTGATAAAACTTTTTCCCCAAACGGATATCAACAAACCAAAGGTGTCATATCCGAGATTCTTTCTAATAACGGATATCCAAAATCAGATATTGTAGGTGAGGCCCTTGTAAATAGAAGGGAAAAGTGGGCACGGGCAAAATTTGTCGTTAAACCCGGGTTAATATATAAATTCGGTGTAATAAAGGTTGAGGGTAATGAGGATGTAGCAAGTCACATCGTTGAAAGAGAGGCAGGGTTTAAAGAAGGGGAAATATTCTCTTTAAGCAAAATAAATGAAACACAGGCAAACATCTTTCAGTTGGGTCTATTTAGATCAGTTGTTATAGACCCTGTTTATAATGATGAAGAGCAAATTGCGGATGTAGTAATTGTGGTTAAAGAAAGAAAGCAGGGTTCGATTAAGATTGGCGGAGGGTTCGGAACAGAGGATAAGCTTAGGGGGCAGGCCATATGGACTCAAAGGAACTTCTTTGGAGGGGGTAGAAGGCTTGAAGTATCCGGCAAATTTTCTTTTATCACTCAAAGGGTTGAGGCAACTGTGATACAGCCTTTTATAGCTGGTAAGAACTCTGAGCTCTCAGGTACCCTTAATTTTCAAAGAGATGACGTGCCTTCTTTTAAAGGCAAAAGTTTCCTTTCAACAGCGGCGCTGTCAAAAAATTTCTGGAAATATTACTCGGTTTTCGGCTCTTTAAATTTGCAGTTCTCAAACATAGAAGACAGTGCGACTAGAACGCCTGAGGAGAGAAGCAGGGAAAATTTCTTTCTTACTTTTATTAATTTCGGGTTTTTAAGAGATACAACAGACAATGTTCTAAACCCTACTCGCGGTACTGTCATTTCCACAGGGCTTGAGTCTTCGTTTACAGCTTTGGGCTCTGATGTTAATTATTTAAAAGGAACGATTGAACTAAGGGGATATAAGAAGTACCGAGATATAGTTTTCGCTAAAAAGTTCACAATTGGTGTTATTCAGCCATTTGGCTCAACCCAAACTTTAGATATACCTATTTTTAAGAGATTCTTTGCCGGTGGTAGCACAAGTATGAGAGGTTTCCCGTTTCAGGAACTTGGGCCATTGGATAATAATAACGATCCACTGGGTGGTAATTCACTACTTGTGGGGAGCTTTGAAGTCAGATATCCACTTTATGGAGATTTTGGAGGTGTAGCTTTTCTGGACTATGGTAACGTCTATACGGATGAATGGAGTTTTCCTCTTCAAGATTTAAAGTACGCCCCTGGCTTAGGGCTCAGATATGATACGATTATAGGTCCAGTAAGGTTTGATGTGGGTTACGCACTAAATCCGGAGCCTGGGATTAGAAGAATACAGTTCTTTATAAGCATCGGTCAGGCGTTTTAAGTATTACAAGGTTTAATTCTGAGTTGTCAGGGCAGTTTTCAAAAACTACGACTTTACTCATATATGAACTCTAAATATATATGTATGTTTTGTATCTAAATTTTAGAGGTGTTTTGACGGCAGATTGTTTAAGTCATCTGGTGAATTGGAATCTTTCTTCGGGGGTTCTTCGCTATCTTTGGTTTTTTTAGAATCAGCCTCATCTTTTTCGGCTTCAAACTCAATCGTCTGTTTTAATTCGTCTTTCGCCCTCTCAAGCTCCCTCATTCCTCTTCCAAGAGTTCTCGCTATCTTGGGTATTTCTTTGGGCCCAAGCAGCAAAAGTGCTATTACGAGGACTATAAGTATTTCTCCTGTGCCGATTCCAAACATAATTTTTTCACTATCCCTTTGCTACTTGATACTTATTGTCAAAGGCTACCTCATTAAATTTATATGTTCAACAAATCCGGGTAGCACTCAAATTTATATCTAAGACTACATTTTTTCATTAGATATAGTAAAATGATTTGCAGTTAATGAGTAAATAAATTCTATACTACAGAGGAGTTCTACTATGAAAGCAATTCGTTATCATGAAGTTGGAGAAATTGATGTGCTCAAATTTGAGGATGTGCCAACACCTGAAATAGGAGATGATGAAGTTTTGGTACGAGTGAAGGCCGCTTCATTAAATCATCTGGATTTAAGGCTCAGAGCTGGGAAATCTCCAAGACCTGTAAAACTTCCTCATGTTGGTGGTGTTGACGCAGCGGGAGATATAGAGATAGTTGGGAAAAACGTAACAGATCTAAAGCCCGGGACCCGTGTTGTTTTAGACCCTACCGTAAAAACGCCCAAGGGGCCCTCTGTGATGGGAGTAAACTTTCACGGCGGATTTGCAGAATTCGTGAAATTGCCGGCTACAAACGTAGTTCCTATACCGCAGGAAGTGTCATATGATGAGGCCTGCGTCCTTCCCGTTTGTTATGTAACAGCGTGGTATGGTCTCTATGACAGGGGAGGGTTACGAAAAGACGAGACGGTTCTAATTCACGCAGCTGGTAGTGGTACGGGAAGCGCTGCCGTTCAAGTTGCTAAGGAAAGTGGCGCATACGTGATTGCAACCGCCGGTAGTGATGAGAAGCTTGAGAAGGTAAAAGAGATTGGGGTTGACGCTACGATAAATTATAATACTTCTGATTTTTCCCAAGAGGTTAAAAAGATAACCGAAGGGAAGGGAGTAGACCTTATTTTTGACCAGATTGGAGCCTCAGTTTGGGAAAATAATCTTAAATCGCTAAAGACAAAAGGAAGAATACTCCTTGTTGGAGTAGTTGGCGGAGGACAAACAACATTTAATTTCGGCCCTGTTATCATGAGGGATTTGTCTGTTCTAGGTGTTACGGTATTTAACGCTCCAAGGCAAAATTTAATAAATGTGATCAACCTTGTATCTCTTAATAGACTTAAACCGGTGATTGATAAGAGGTTGCCTTTGTCTGAAGCTGCACAAGCTCAGAAAATGCTTGAGGATAGAAGTCAGTTTGGAAAAGTGATCTTAAATCCCTAGGAATGGATTGGAAAAGGATTGGATTGGAAAATAGTTCTTTATAAACCTGGGTTTGGAGTATCTAAATATTGGGAGTACTATCCTAATACTTCTTCATAAATTTTAGATAAATCACTCATATCCGTATCTCCAAACCCGTATTTCTCTGATATATTGTTGACTGATGTCCTTCCGCCCGTTCTCCAGATGTTAACTAAAAACTCGCCCGCTTCTTTTTCTCTCCACCACTGCTCATCAAAATTGTCTATTAAATATGTCCTTAGCTGGGGCTCTATAATGGTGGCTTTAAAAGAGTCTGCCGAGCTTAGGTGAGGTTCGATATCAAACAAGTAATCGTGTTTGCTTGCCTTACAGTGAATAGCGATCTCCATGATCTCTTTATACATTTCGGCTTTGTTCTCCTGTCCCTGGTAAAGCGCTGCTTCATATATGAGCTTTGCTGAGAGGATTCTTTCTAACATAAGACGTCTTAAATATAAAAATTTGAGAAAGTCATTTGTTTCGTCTTGTCTCAAGTGCTTCTTGATCCATCCGGGCTCAAAAATAAGGTTTTTAAATAACTCTGAGAATAATCCCAAAAAAGACTTCTCTCTCAAATACTTATATTCAAAATTCTCGTCCCGCTCAGTGTATCCATAGCTAAGACTCTCACCAAAAGATCCTAAGAAGGATTCGTAATCCCATATACTGCCTTGAGTGTTTGTAGAGATCAGAATTTCGACTCCAGGATTTGAGGCGTAGCACATAGTGCCGGATACATGCCCTTTTCTCTTCTCTGAATCAAACATTATTTTAGCTTGTGGGTTTAGAGCAGTCTCGCTTAAAAGGGCTTTTGCCAGGGAGTGGGGGTTCATTTTTGGAAAGGCTCCTAGTTCAAATGAATTAAGGAGGTAAAACATGTTGTTTAGATTTGCGTTTTTAAGCTTTATATCCATTCGCTTTAAGAAAAACCATTTTAATAAATCTCTTGAAATATATTCTGTATCTCTTATAAATTCTTTTGCCTTTTCTACGAGCTTTGATGTGTTAAGACCTTCAATTGCCTCATACATATGCAAGTAACTTGAAAACCCGAGGTCGTGGGAGTCTTTTTGTTTATAAGCGTATTGTCTTAAATAAAGCTGATTAAGCTTAGATAAAATGGCTTCTCTCCTCTCCTGAATCTCCTGTGTTTCCTGCTTCTTGGATTTTTTTAATAGCGCCGCTCTAGATGACCTGAAGGGGATTTTAGTCTTGCCTAAACTGAATATAGATGATGCTTCCAGGTATAAAATTGAGTCCCTTATTTGCGAGGTTTTACTTAAGAGGATAGTTTCGGACAAAAAACTTAACATAAGTTGTATCCCGTTTTTTTCTTCCTCAACATCGGTTTTGGCTTCTCTTAAAGAAGAAAAGACCTCAGGCTCCAGCAGGTCTTGAAAAGATTTAAGTATTCCCGTAATATCGGTTTTGTTTTTTAATCCGGCATAGTTTAAATAGAGCTCCTTACTTAGGGCTTCATAGGCCTTCTCCCCTTCTGCTCTAATATGTCGAATGGTTTCTCTGCTCATTATTTTCTTTTCAGTTACTCAATAATTATCAATGGTTAAATATTATTATAAAAAGGTCTTTAGTCGTTAGAGTTAGTATTAATATTAATTTGCGGTCTCAATTTGTTTAGGCTT